>NZ_JBFHDW010000197.1:0-4998 GCF_041584535.1 Actibacterium sp.
GATGCGGTTGTGCGGATGGGTCGCGGCCCAATGGCGGGCAATGTCGATCCGGCGCGGCGTCCAGACCCCGTCAAAGCCCTGGATATAGTCGATAAAGCGTTTCAGCCCCGCCAGCTTGCCGGGGCGGCCGATCAGGCGGCAGTGCAGGCCGATGCTCATCATCTTGGCCGCGCCATCCTGCCCTTCGGCATAAAGCGTATCGAACGCATCCTTGAGATACTGGAAGAACTGCTCGCCGGTGATATAGCCCGGCGCAGTGGCAAAGCGCATGTCGTTGGCTTCCAGCGTGTAGGGAATGATCAACTGGTCGCGCGGTCCGATCTCGGCCCAATAGGGCAGATCGTCGTCATAGGTGTCGCTGATATAGTCAAAGCCGCCTTCTTCGGCGACAAGGCGCACGGTGTTGACGCTGCAGCGCCCGGTATACCAGCCGCGCGGACGCTCCCCGGTAACTTCGGTATGCAGGCGGATGGCCTCGGCGATCGCGGCGCGCTCAATGGCCTCGGGCATGTCTTTGTGTTCGACCCATTTCAGGCCGTGGCTGGCGATTTCCCAACCGGCGCTTTGCATTGCCTCGACCTGAGCCGGGCTGCGCGCCAGTGCCGTCGCCACGCCATAGATCGTAACCGGAATGCCCGCGCCGGTGAACAGGCGGTGCAGCCGCCAGAACCCGGCCCGTGCGCCGTAGTCATAGATCGATTCCATGTTCCAGTGCCGCTGGCCGGGCCAAGGCGCCGCGCCGGCGATATCGGACAGAAACGCCTCGGACGCGGCATCGCCGTGCAGGATCGAGTTTTCCCCGCCCTCTTCGTAATTCAGCACAAATTGCACGCAGATCTTGGCGCCGCCGGGCCATTTCGGGTCGGGCGGGGTGGAACCGTAACCATGCATGTCACGCGGATATCGCGGCAATCTTGCGTCTCCTGTCCTAATTCAGCATTCCTATGACAGTAGCTTGCGGCAGTTTTTCAAGAAAAACTTGAAAGACCTTCGCCTTCGCCATTCCGGGCAAGCGCAGCTAGGATAATGCTGCCAGCAGATCACGAAAACGGCGTAACGCAAAGGATTTAGGCATGACGACAACGGGCGGATATCTGACGACCCATGTTCTGGACACGGCACGCGGTCTGCCTGCGGCGGGGATGGCGATTGATCTGTATCGCATCGACGGCGACGGTCGCGCCCATTTGCACAGCATGGTCACCAATGCCGATGGCCGCACCGATGCGCCGATCCTGCCGGTCACGGATTTCGAGACCGGCACGTATGAACTGGTCTTTCACGCTGGGGCCTATCTGGACAGGATCGGCACCCCGGCTGAGACCCCGCGCTTTCTGGATGTGATCCCGCTGCGGTTCGGGATTTCCGACGCCTCGGCGCATTACCATGTGCCGCTGTTACTGTCGCCGTTCGGCTATTCGACCTATCGCGGCAGCTGAGCCATCTTCTCGGCCAGCGCCTCGCGGCAGCGCGAGACCATGAAATCGACGAACAGCCGCACCTTGGCATCCTTGAAGCGCCGGGTCGGATAGAGGCAGGCCAGTTGCGTCGGCGCCGGTGGGGTCTGCGTTGCGACCGGCACCAAGGCACCCGAGGCCAGATGCTCGGCCACCTCAAACGTCGGCTTGAAGACAATGCCATGCCCGGACAGCGCCCAATCGGTCAGAACGTCGCCGTCATCCGATTCCATCGGGCCGGTGATCTCGAACCGCTGCGGGCCTTCGGGCGTGACAAGCGGCCAGCGGAACTCGCGCGCGCCGGGAAAGCGCAGGTTCAGGCAGTCATGCTTGTCCGTTACCAGATCATTGCCGGTTTCGGGCATGCCGCGCCGGGCGATATAGGCGGGTGACGCGCACAGCACGCGCGGGCATTCGGCGATGGCGCGCACTTTGAGATCGCTGTCGGCCAGCGGGCCAAGGTGAAAGGCCACGTCCAGCCCCTCGCCGGTGACGTCGATCACCCGGTCCGACACCCGCAAGCGCACGTTGATCTGCGGGTATTCGGCGCGAAACGCCGGGATATGCGGCGCGATGATCCGCCGCCCGACACCCAGAGGCGCGGCAACGAACACCGTGCCGCGCGGGGTCTTGCTGGCATCCATGACCTGCGCTTCGGCCTCGTCGATGCTTTCAATGATCTGACGGGCGCCGGTATAGAACAGACGGCCGTTCTCGGTCGGGTTCAGCGCCCGCGTGGTGCGGTTGAACAGGCGCACACCCAGATGCTTTTCCAACTCGGCAATCCGCGACGACGCCACCGCGGGCGAGGTCCGCTGATCGCGGGCCGCCGCACTCATACTGCCCAATTCGTAGACACGAACGAACATTTTGATGTTGTTCAGATAGGCCATGGCTATTTTTCGGCGTTGCTTGAAAGTGATCCTTCATTTGATGAATTAACAAAAAGGTCCGCGCCGGTATAGCCTGATGACAACGAACAATCGGAGACGGTGATGCTGGAATTGGCTTTGGCGACGGAATGGGCGCAGTTTGCGATGCGCTGGCTGCATGTGATTACCGCAATCGCGTGGATCGGATCTTCGTTCTATTTCATCGCGCTTGATCTGGGTCTGCACCGCGACCGCAATCTGGCCAGCGGCGCCGATGGCGAAGAATGGCAGGTCCACGGCGGCGGGTTTTATCACCTGCAGAAATATCTGGTCGCCCCGGCGCATATGCCCGAGGGGCTGGTCTGGTTCAAATGGGAAAGCTACACCACATGGCTGTCCGGTTTTGGGATGCTGTTTCTGGTCTATTACCTTGGCGCTGACCTGTATCTGATCGACCCGGCGATTCTGGATATCCCGGTCTGGGCGGGGATCGTGATCTCGCTTCTGTCGCTCAGCGTCGGCTGGCTGGCTTATGACGCGATCTGCAAATCGCGCTTTGGCAACGACAACACCCGGCTGATGCTGTTCCTTTATGTGGTGCTGGTGGTGCTGGCATGGGCGTTCACCCACGTCTTTTCCGGCCGCGCGGCGCTGTTGCATCTGGGGGCGCTGACGGCGACGATCATGTCGGCCAACGTGTTCTTCGTCATTATCCCGAACCAAAAGATCGTCGTGGCCGATCTGCAGGCCGGTCGGGTGCCCGATGCGAAATACGGCAAGACCGCCAAGCAGCGCTCGACCCATAACAACTATCTGACGCTGCCGGTGCTGTTCCTGATGCTCAGCAACCACTATCCGCTGGCTTTTGCCACTGAATACAACTGGATCATCGCCAGCCTTGTGTTCCTGATGGGGGTGACGATCCGGCATTATTTCAACACCATCCACGCCCGCAAAGGCAATCCGCGCTGGACATGGGCGGCGACGGTGGCGCTGTTTCTGGTGATCATGGCGCTGTCGGTCGCGCCGCTGTATCTGGCGGATGAGCCCGATTATCCCGAGGAATCCGCCCTGACCCCCGCCGAGCAGAAATTCGTGCAAGCCGACGGGTTCGACGATGTCTATAACGCGGTGCTGGGCCGGTGCTCGATGTGCCATTCCAGCTATCCGGGGTGGGAGGGCATCGCCCATGCCCCCAAAGGCGTGATGTTAGAGACCGAGGGCCAGATCGCCCGCCGCGCCAAGGAAATTTTCCTGCAAGCCGGGATCAGCCACGCCATGCCGCCCGCCAATGTGTCCTATATGGAACCCGAGGAACGCGCCGCGATCATTCGCTGGTATAAGGCGGCGATCGAGGGTTAGGGCGCCAAACCCTTCAGCAGCATTGCTTCGCCATCGGCCTGAATTGGCGGCAAGCCCTGCGCCGTGATTGCGGCCGCATAAACCGCCGCCAGCGCGCCGGACCCAACCACCGCCACCTGCTGGCCCAGCCAATAAGGCCGCGCCGCCGCCAGTTCCGCTCCGATCAGCGCGCCCCAGATCATTGGGGCCGGATCGCTTTGGCTATGGGCCGAGGCCAACCGCTCGGCCAGACGCTCGGGCCGGGCCATGCCATCGCTGACCGCCTGTTCAAACCCCGCACCGGGGGCGGGCGGGGTCAGGCCAGCGGCCAGTTGCGGCGTCAGGAAGGCCTGAAAGCTGATCACTTCTTCGGCGCTGATATGTGCCCAGACGGTCGCGGTGCCGGGCAGGCACAGCACGCCATCGAATTTCGGGTTCAGCGCGACAAACCCGGCAATCGCCGCCTCGGCTCCCCAGCTTTTATGCGGCGGTTGCGCTTGCGACAGCGCGGGCATGGCGGTCAGGGCCACGCCCTCATAGCCAAGCCCAACGCCATGTTCAGGCCGCGCGGCACAGGGCACAGCGCGGGGCGCGGCGTTCAGGCCGGTGGCACGGATCGGCAGCGATTGCCCGTCTGACATCCGGGCGATGGTTGCGGCCAGATCTGGGGCGGCGCATGCCTGACGCCCGCGCACCGTATCGCCCTGCATCCGCCACAGGCGGTGCTGCGGGGCGCTTGCGTCAAGGGCAATCCAGTCAGCGGGCATGGCGTGTCACTTTTCCGGGGCCAGCAGGCAATCGGCAATTGATTGCGCCAGCCGGGTCATCAACTGGGCATAAAGATCGGGGCCGGGTATCAGGGTTGCGCCCGCCGGGTCAAGCGCCGCACCCATCCGCACACCGCTATCCTGCGCCAGAGCTTGCAGATAGGACGGGTCGCTTTGCGCTTCGGGGAACAGGCAGATCACGCCCGCATCGCGCACCACATGCCGCAGATCGGCCAGCCGCGCCGCGCCGGGCGCTGCGGCGTCGCTTTCGGCGATGCTGCCGGCGATGGTCAGGCCAAAGGCTTGGGCAAAGCCGTCATAGGCGTCATGGCCGACGATGAACGGCAGGTCGCGCGCCGGGGTCAACAGCGCGGTCAGGCGGGCCTGAAGCTGATCAATCCGGGCCACGGCCTCGGCAGCATTGGCGTGATAGGTCTGTGCCTGATCCGGGTCGGCCTTGGCCAGAACCTGCGCGATCACGGCGATCCAGTCGCGGGCGATGGCCGGGTCCAGCCATTGATGAATTTCAGCGCCGTGATCGTGGTCATGGTCCGCGACCAA
>NZ_JBFHDW010000198.1:0-4994 GCF_041584535.1 Actibacterium sp.
CCAGGCGGGCGGTACGGTCCTCCAGCCGCCGCCATCGGGCGTCGTACTCATCGAGGAGCGCCCCGCGTGTGTTGCGAAGGGACGTGATCTCGGCTTTGAGTGTTGCAAGTTGCTCGGTCAGTTGCGGGCGGTCATCCGTCAGAATGGCCCGCGTCACCAGATGGTGCCCCGCCGCCTCGATCCGCGCGACCAAAGTGTCGCCCGACACATCCTCCGCCAGCGTCCGCGTGTCAGAAACGGTCAGCACCGCAATGCGCACCGGCACAAATTCCCGGCTTTCGTCAATTCGTCCCATGTCAGCCCTGTCTCAACTTGTGTTGCAGCATCAAAAGATCGTGCCACGCCTCGCGCTTGGCCTGCGGGTTCCGCAGCAAATAGGCCGGGTGGAACATCGGCAAGGCCGGACGGCCCAGCGCCTCGATCCAATGTCCGCGCAAGCGGGTAATGCCGCGCCGCCCCAGCAAGGCCTGACAGGAATGATTGCCCATCAAAACCAGAACCTCGGGCGCGACCAGTTCGATATGCTTTTCCACGAACGGCAGCATCATCGCCACCTCTTCCGGCAGCGGATCGCGGTTCTGCGGCGGCCGCCACGGCAGCACATTGGTGATATAGACCGCCTGCCGGGCATCAGCCTGATCGCGGCCCAGATCAATTGCCGCCAGCATCTTGTCCAGCAATTGACCGGCCCGCCCGACAAAGGGCCGGCCCAGCCGATCCTCGTCCGCGCCCGGCGCTTCACCGATCACCATGACCCGCGCTTCCGGGCGGCCGTCGGCGAACACCAGACTGCGCGCGCCTTTTTTCAGATCACACAGATCGAACCCTTCGATCGCGTCGCGCAGCGCCTCAAGGCTGGTCGCCCCGGCCGCCGCCGCCCGTGCCACCGCAACCGGATCAACCGAAACCGGCGCGACGCGAGCCGGTGCCACCGGCGCAACCGCCACGCGGGCCGGTTTCGGTGCCGGCGCCTGATAGCGGTCAATCGGCGCATCGCAAATCGCCTCGGTCGCGCCAAGCTCGATCTGCCATTCCAGCAGCGCCTTCGCCGTGTGAAAATCCATCTGCGATTCCATGTCCCGACGCTAGGCCTGCCAGCCGCAAAGGTAAAGAATGCCCCGGCTTCTTCTTCGGTCAAATATCCCCGCCGGAGGCAAAACCCGAGGCGGCCCCGCCGCCGAGACAAAAGCGATGACGCGGCACGCGCCGCACTCGGATCACGCATCGCGCCTTGCCGCGCCGCCGTGGGCTTTCTATAAGCAACCGGACCATGACGAGGGCACCATGACCTTCCACCAGAAACATCTGCTCGGTATCGAACCTCTCCACCCCGAGGAAATCCGGACCGTCCTTGACCTTGCCGATACCTATGTCGATCTGAACCGCCGCGCTGTGAAACATGGCGACGCGCTAAAGGGTCTGACCCAGATCAACATGTTCTTCGAAAATTCGACCCGCACCCAAGCCAGTTTCGAACTGGCCGGAAAACGTCTGGGCGCCGATGTGATGAACATGTCGATGCAGGCCAGTTCGATCAAAAAGGGCGAGACCCTGATCGACACCGCGCTGACGCTGAACGCCATGCATCCCGACCTTCTGGTGGTGCGCCACCCGCATTCGGGCGCGGTGAACCTGCTGGCGGAAAAGGTGAATTGCGCAGTGCTGAACGCGGGCGACGGGCGGCACGAGCACCCGACTCAGGCGCTGTTGGATGCGCTGACCATTCGCCGCGCCAAGGGCCGCCTGCACCGTCTGAACATCGCGATCTGCGGCGATATCGCCCACAGCCGGGTTGCGCGCTCGAACATCCTGCTGCTGGGCAAGATGGAGAACCGCATTCGCCTGATCGGCCCGCCGACCCTGATGCCGTCGCAGATCGACCAGTTCGGGGTCGAGGTCTATGACGACATGGCCGAGGGTCTGAAGGATGTCGATGTGGTGATGATGCTGCGCCTTCAGCGCG
The DNA here is from genome assembly GCF_041584535.1 of Actibacterium sp. Lineage (GTDB taxonomy): Bacteria > Pseudomonadota > Alphaproteobacteria > Rhodobacterales > Rhodobacteraceae > Actibacterium_D. The sequence goes on from NZ_JBFHDW010000198.1 coordinate 1,964, forward strand.
AGCGCATGGATGGCGGCTTTATCCCCTCGGAGCGCGAATATTATCACCGCTATGGTCTGGACGCCGAAAAGCTGGCCCATGCCAAGCCTGACGCCATTGTCATGCACCCCGGCCCGATGAACCGCGGGGTCGAGATCGACGGCACCATTGCTGACGACATCAACCGTTCCGTCATTCAGGAACAGGTCGAAATGGGCGTCGCCGTGCGCATGGCCGCGATGGACCTGCTGGCCCGCAACCTGCGCGCCGCTACGGAAACGGATGGCATCTATGTATGAGCTGAACGCCCACGCCCCTCTGCTGGACGGCGAAACGGTGATCGAAGTCTTCCGCGCCGACCGCGCGACCTATATCCGCGATCACCTGATCATGGCGGCCCTGGGCGCGATCGGGGCGATGCTGGCTCTGTATTACATGGGCGAGGTTTGGTGGGTCGGCGCCCCGGCTGCGGTCGCGGCAATCGCGGTGCGCGGGTTCTATCTGGCCTCGGACGACCTGCATGCGCCATGGGACCTGACCGGCCAGCGCCTTTTGGGGCCGCAGGGCCGCGTGGCGCATCTGACCGACATCAAGGAAATCCGCAGCCTTGGCAGCGCCGTGCAGATCATCACCCGTGGCGGCGACAAGCATCTGATCAAATATCTGGCCGACAAGGCCGCGGTGAAGGCCCGGATCGCGGCGCATCCCAAATACCGGGGACAGCCATGACCCAGCGACACGAAATGGAGGCGCCATGCGCACGCTTCTGACGAATATCCGCCTGATCGACCCCGAGGCCGGAACAGATGCCCTTGGCTGGCTGATGATCGACGGCGACACGATTGCCGAGACCGGCTCAGGCAATGCGCCTGCCGCTGACACCGTGATCGACGGGCGCGGCAAATGTCTGGCCCCCGGGATCGTCGATATCGGCGTCAAGATCTGCGAACCGGGCGAGCGCCACAAGGAAAGCTTCAAATCCGCCGGGCTGGCCGCCGCTGCCGGGGGCGTGACCACCATGGTCACCCGCCCCGACACCGCGCCCGCGATCGACACGCCCGAGGTTCTGGAATTCGTCACCCGCCGCGCCCGCGAGGCCAGCCCGGTGCGCATCCGCCCGATGGCCGCCCTGACCAAGGGCCGCGAGGGCCGCGAGATGGTCGAGATCGGCTTTATGCTGGATGCCGGGGCGGTGGCGTTCTCGGACGTCAGCAACGTCACCCAGAACAGCAAGGTTCTGTCGCGCGCGATGACCTATGCCCGCAGCCTTGGCGCGCTGATCATCGCCCACCCGCAGGAACCGGGGCTGTCCAAAGGCGCCTCGGTGACCAGCGGCAAATTCGCCAGCCTGCGCGGCTTGCCCGCTGTTTCGCCGATGGCCGAGCGCATGGGGCTGGACCGCGATATGGCGCTGGTCGAAATGACCGGCGCGAAATACCACGCCGACCAGATCACCACCGCCCGCGCCCTGCCGGCGCTGGAACGCGCCAAGGCCAATGGTCTGGACGTCACCGCCGGCGTGTCGATCCATCACCTGACGCTGAACGAATTCGATGTCGGCGACTATCGCACCTTCTTCAAGCTGACCCCGCCGCTGCGGTCCGAGGACGACCGGCTGGCCTTGGTTCAGGCAGTGGCCAGCGGGCTGATCGACGTGATCTGCTCGATGCACACGCCGCAGGACGAGGAAAGCAAACGCCTGCCGTTTGAAGAGGCCGCCAGCGGCGCGGTCGGGCTGGAAACCCTGCTGCCTGCGGCAATGCGGCTGTATCACTCGGGCGATCTGGATCTGCCGACGCTGTTCCGCGCGCTGTCGCTGAACCCGTCGCGGCGGCTGGGCCTGAGCACCGGTCGGCTCAGCGCCGGTGCCCCTGCCGATCTGGTGCTGTTCGACCCGGATGCGCCGTTTGTGATGGATCGCGCTGAACTTCGTTCAAAATCCAAGAATACCCCCTATGACGGCTCTCGGATGCAGGGTAAGGTTCTGGCCACTTTCGTTGCTGGCGCCCGGGTTTTCGGAGAGATTTAACATGCCCCTGATCGTAACCGACCCCGTGATTCTGGGTGTTGTCGCCGTGCTGGCCTATCTGCTGGGCGCAGTGCCCTTCGGCATGGTCATGGCGCGGGTTTTCGGGCTGGGCGATTTGCGGGCCATCGGGTCGGGCAATATCGGCGCGACCAATGTTCTGCGCACCGGCAACAAGCTGGCCGCCTTTCTGACGCTGGTTCTGGATGCGGGCAAAGGCGGCATCGCGGTGCTGATCGCGCGCTACGCGGTGGGCGAGGATGCGGCGCAGGTCGCCGGGCTGGCCGCGTTTATCGGCCACTTGTTCCCGGTCTATCTGGGCTTTCGCGGCGGCAAGGGCGTGGCGACGTTTCTGGGCACCATGCTGGCGCTTTACTGGCCTCTGGGGCTGGCCGCCTGCGCGACATGGCTGATCGTCGCAGTCATCAGCCGCTATTCGTCGCTGTCGGCGCTGATCGCGGTTGCCAGCCTGCCGTTGTGGATGAAGATTTTCGGCACCGGGCAATTCCTGTTGCTGGCGCTGGCGCTGACCGTGCTGATCTATGCCAAGCACTGGCCGAACCTGCAGCGCCTGAAAGACGGGACCGAACCCAAGATCGGCCGCAAAGGGTAAGGACGCATGGCGAAGACAGGCCTGATCCTGACCAATCAGGTGAACCCGGCCCAGTCCGCGCAACTGGCCGCCCTGCCCGGCATCGCCCGCGTTATCACCCCGCCCGCCGATCAGCCGCTTTGGCAGATCCCGCCGGAAACCGATATCCTGTACACGATGCCCAAAGACGCATGGAAAGACGCGCCGGAAACCGCACCGCCGGGATGGCCCGGCAAGCTGCGGCTGGTGCATACGATCTCGGCCGGGATTGACGGCCTTCCCCGCTGGCTGATGGATGCGCCGTTGATGAGCCGCGGCCGCGGCACCACCGCCGGGCCGAACGCGGAATACGTGATGGTGGCGCTGTTGGAGGGCGACAAGCGTCTGGGTGCGGCGCTAAGCACGACAGGCACGACCGGGGACGCGGCCATCGC
>NZ_JBFHDW010000199.1:0-4983 GCF_041584535.1 Actibacterium sp.
CCCGGCAATGGTCAGTTTCGACAGATCAGACATTATTCCACCACCTTCGGAACCGCAAAAAAGCCCTCGCGCGCGTCGGGCGCGTTCGACAGGATCTTGTCCTGCATATTGCCATCGGTCACCACATCGACGCGCCGCTTCAGGCGCATCGGCGTGACGCTGGTCATCGGCTCGATGCCTTCGACATCCACCTCGTTCAACTGCTCCATGAAGTCGAGGATGTTCGACAGCTCGCCCGCCAGCGCCGGCAGGTCTTTTTCGTCTACGGCAATGCGCGCCAGATGGGCCACGCGCCGGGCGGTATCGATGTCGATGGACATGTTTCATGCTCCGTCAAAGAGGTCGGCACGGGTTTATCGCCGCGCGGGGCGGGCTGCAAGGGTTGGGCGGCCGCGACGCAAACATTGGGTGACAGCGCGGCCGCTGCTGCTACGATGACGGGCAAAACCGAACGGAGGTTCCCATGAAACTGACTTGGCTTGGCCATTCCGGCTTTCGGATCGAGATCGGCGATCAGGTGCTGCTGCTTGACCCGTGGATGACCGGCAACCCGATGTTCCCGCCCGAGCGCCGTGCCGACGCCATCGCCGGCGCCACCCATATCCTGCTGACCCACGGCCACGGCGACCACTCGTCCGACACGCTGGGCCTTGCCCGCGAACTGGCGATCCCGGTGGTCGGCATCTATGACCTGATGAGCTTTTGGGCCGAAAAAGAGGGCATCCAGACCATCGGCTTCAACAAGGGCGGCACGGTGCGGCTGGGAAATGTCGAGGTGACGCTGGTGCATGCAGTGCATTCCTCGTCGGTCGCCGGCGAAAACGGCCCGATCTATACCGGCTCCGAAGCCGGGTTCATGATCTCGCATCAGGGGCGCACGATCTATGCCAGCGGCGATACCGACGTGATGGCGGATATGAAGATCTTCAACGACCTGCACGCGCCTGAAATCGGCATCCTGTGCGCCGGCGGCTATTTCACAATGGACATGCGCCGCGCGGCCTATGCGGCGAACACGTTCTTCGATTTCAAAACCGTGATCCCCTGCCACTACCGCACGTTCCCGATTCTGGAGCAATCGGCGGCGGTGCTGAAGGATTCTCTGCCGGGGGTCGATGTGATCGAACCCGAGGTGCTGGTCCCGATCGCGCTGTAAAAGGGGCGCCGCCCCTCTTGGCCTACGGCCAATTCACCCCGGGATATTTGGACGAAAAAGAAGCCCCGGTGTTTCTTCTTCGTGAAAATATCCCCGCCGGAGGCAGCCTGACGCGCCGCAGGCGCGGAGGACCAGACCTGCGCGCCTTGGGCGCGCGCAACTTAGCGGCGGGCGGCGAAAAAGGTTTTCAGCAATGTCTCGGCCTCATGCGCCGCCAGCCCGTCATAGACTTCGGGCACATGGTGGCTTTGCGGATGGGTAAACACGCGCGGGCCGTGGGCGACGCCGCCGGATTTCGGGTCGGCGGCGCCGTAATAAAGCCGCGCGATGCGGGTCTGGCTGATGGCCGAGGCGCACATCGGGCAGGGTTCCAGCGTCACGTAAAGATCGCAGCCCACCAGCCGTTCCGATCCCATTGCCGTGCAGGCTGCGCGGATGGCCAGGATCTCGGCATGGGCGGTGGGGTCGTTCAATTCGCGGGTGCGGTTGCCGGCGCGGGCCAGTTCGGCGCCGTCCGGTCCCACCACCACAGCGCCCACCGGCACCTCGCCTCGGGCGGCGGCGGCGCGGGCTTCGGACAAGGCGGTGTCCATATGGCTGGTAAAGCGGCTCATGGCCTGTTCTTGCCCCCTGCCCGCCCAACGCGCAAGGCGCTTTCGCTTGGCTGCGCAAGCGCGTAAAGGAGGCGTATGAGCACAGAGACCCCCAAAGGCGACCGTATCGCCAAAGTTCTGGCCCGCGCCGGTGTTGCAAGCCGCCGCGAAGCCGAACGCATGATCGAAGCCGGACGCGTCAGCGTCAACGGCAAGGTGATCGACAGCCCGGCGCTGAACGTCACGCCGCGCGACAAGATCGCCGTGGACGGCACACCCATGGCCGCCGCCGAGCCGCCGCGCCTGTGGCTGTATCATAAGCCCCTTGGCCTTGTGACCACGGCCCGCGATGAAAAGGGCCGCGATACGGTATTCGACAAGCTGCCCGAGGATATGCCGCGGGTGATGTCGGTCGGACGGCTGGATATCAATTCGGAAGGTCTGTTGCTGCTGACCAATGACGGCGAGATCAAGCGCCGGCTTGAACTGCCCTCGACCGGGTGGCTGCGAAAATATCGGGTGCGCGTCAAAGGCACGCCCGACGAGGCCATGCTAGAGCCGCTGCGCCGGGGCGTGGTTCTGGACGGGGAAAAGTTTCAGCCGATGGAGGTCACTCTGGACCGCCAGCAGGGCGCGAATGCCTGGCTGACGATCGGCATCCGCGAGGGCCGCAACCGCGAGATTCGCCGCGCCATGGAAAGCGTCGGTCTGGTGGTGAACCGGCTGTTGCGCATCTCTTACGGGCCGTTCCGCCTGAACGATCTCAAGGCCGGTCAGGTCGAGGAAATCAAAGGCCGGGTGCTGCGCGAGCAGTTGGGTCTGGACAAGGAATTCAAGCCCACGACCGTGAGCAAGCCCAAGGTCGTCCGCGCCCCCCGCGACAAGCGCCGCAAATAGACCCCTGCCGCCAGCGGGGAAAAGCCAAGGTTTCGGCACCTTGTCCCCTGCGCCGCGCTATGTCTTTGTGGGTCGAAACGGATTCACAAGGGGCAGCACGATGGCCGAGCTTTTGACAATCGAGAATCTGGGAAACCTGCTGATGCTGTGTTTCCTGCAAGCGGTTCTGGGTTTCGATAACCTTTTGTATATCAGCATCGAAAGCCAGCGCGCGCCGCTGGCCCAGCAAAAGGCGGTGCGGTTCTGGGGTATCCTCATCGCGGTCGCGCTGCGGGTGATCCTGTTGTTCGTGATGATCCGGCTGATCGCATCCCTGTCCGAGCCGTTCTTTGTGATGAACTGGACCGGGGTGCTGGAAGGCGGGGTGAATTTCTCGACCTTGGTGTTCCTGCTGGGCGGGGCGTTCATCATCTATACGGCGGTCAAGGAAATCTCGCATATGTTGTCGGTTCAGCATCTGGACCACGATGTCGAGGGCAAGGCGGGCAAGTCCGGCCTGCGGGTCGTGGCCCTGATCGTGGTGATGAACATGATCTTCAGCTTCGATTCCATCCTGTCGGCGCTGGCCATCACCGATGTGTTCCCGGTGCTGGCAACGGCGATCGTGATTTCGGGGCTGGCGATGGTGTTGCTGGCGGATGGCGTCACCGCCTTTATCCAGAAAAACCGCATGTACGAGGTTCTGGGCCTGTTCATCCTGCTGATCGTCGGCGTGGTGCTGCTGGGCGAGGCCGGTCCTGCCGCCGCCCATGCAATGCACAATGACGCGCTGCAATTGCAATTCTTCGGGCACCCGCTGATCCCGATGTCGAAAACCACCTTCTATTTTGCGGTTCTGGTGCTGTTCGCGGTGGAATTCCTGCAAACCGGCTATGGCCGCAAGCTTGAGGCCGAGCGCCGCTCGGGACAGACGCAACGCTAGGCTGCGCTTTCATGGGGCTGTGACAGTCGCTATATAGATCAGGTGGCAAGTTTGGGGTGTGTGATGACTGAGACCGGGCTGCAAAAGCTGGCGTTATTCCTGCTACTGGCGCTGATCATGTATGTCGCCGTCACGGGGGGCGCATAATGGCCCAGCGTTACGGCGGAGATTTCAGCCCCAAATCCGGCGCCCCGAAACCGGCTTCGGCCCCGGCGGCGCATCCCTATCACGGCAAGACCCGGACCCGCGCTGGCGGGCGGGTGAATTTCCTGTTTCTGGCCCCCTTCCCGCTCTTGATCACCGCCTTCATGTCGGACCCGGTGGGACTGGCGACCGATCTGGCGGCCTTTGGCCTGCTGGTGCTGGCGGCATGGCTGACCCGCGAGGGGCTAAAGGCCGAGGACGCCTATCACGCCCGCAAGATCGCCCGTCGCCCGGCGATTCCGCGCAAGATCTTCGGCTCGGTCCTGACCGGCGCCGGTCTGTTCGTGGCCGGGATCACCCCCGGTGGCAGCCTGATCGTGCCGGTGATCTTTGGCGTGCTTGGGCTGGTGCTGCATGGCTTTGCCTTCGGGCTGGACCCGTTGACCGACAAGGGCATGGAAGGCATCGACGCCTTTCAGCAAGATCGGGTCGCCCGCGCCGTAACCGAGGCAGAAAAGCACCTGAGCGCGATGCGCGACGCCATTCTGCGCGCTGGCGACCGCAACCTGCTGGCGCGGGTCGAGGCATTTCAGACCACCGCCCGCGATATGTTCCGCACCGTCGAGGACGACCCGCGCGACCTGACCGCCGCCCGCAAGTTTCTGGTGGTCTATCTGATGGGCGCCCGCGACGCGACGGTGAAATTCGCCGACATTTACGCCCGCAGCCGCGATGCCCAAGCCCGCGCTGATTACGAGGCGCTGCTGACCGACCTTGAGCAGAATTTCGCCGCTCGCACCCGCGAAATGCTGCTGGATGACAAATCCGATCTGGATGTTGAGATTGAACTGCTGCGTGAAAGATTGCAGCGTGAGGGCCTGCGCCCCGACAGTGGAGAGTAAACATGTCCGATACCATCCGTGAACAAGCCGCCAAGGCGCTGAGCGAAGTCGAACAGGTCACCGCGGTGATCCTGCCCGAACCGGTTGGCGAGGTCGTGCCGCTTGAGTCCGCCGACGCCCCGGTCGCTGCCGAAATCCGCAAGCGCATTGATGAAATCGACATGGGCGATACCACCTCGATCATCGAATTCGGCTCCTCCGCGCAGGCCGAGCTGCAACAGATCAGCCAATCGATGCTGGCCGATGTGCGTAACAAGGATGTCGGTCCGGCGGGCGACAGCCTGCGCAATATCGTCACCACGATCCGCGGGTTCTCGATCTCGGAACTGGACGTGCGCCGCGAACGCAGCTGGTGGGAGAAACTGACCG
>NZ_JBFHDW010000200.1:0-4953 GCF_041584535.1 Actibacterium sp.
AGACCGGCCCGGCGACGACCCTGACCGCCTATGGTCAGGTCGAGACGATCTCGGCCATCATCGGCAGCGGCACCCGTGGCGGCGTCGATATGCCTTGGGGCACGGTGCCGATCTATGCCCATGTCGGGCTGGACCTGAGCGGCGCCACCGGCGGCGTGGTGCGCATCGACGATATTCAGGTCGAGGATGTCACCAGCTTTTTCATCCGCGACATGATGGATTGGGTCGATGTGCGCGATTATGGCGCCATCGGCGACGGGGTGACCGACGACCGCGCCGCGTTCGAGGCCGCGGATACCGCCGCCAATGGCCGCAGCGTGCTGGTCCCCGGCGGCACTTACTATCTGGCCGATCACATGACCTTTGAAAGCCCGGTGCGGTTTCAGGGTACGGTGACCATGCCAGCGGGCGCCCGGTTGGCGCTGACCCGGAATTACGACCTGCCAAGCTATATTCAGGCCTTTGGCAGTGAGGTTGAGGGCTTTAAACGCGCGCTGGCGGTCCTGTTTAATTTCACCGATCACGACAGTCTGGATATGAAGGGCCGCCGCGTCGAAATCGACCAGCCGATGGACATCGCCGCGCTGGCCGGCAAAGACAGCTATTCGACCCGCCGGGTCATCCGCAACGGCCAGATTTCGGCGGCGGCCTCGGCCAATTTCGACACGGATGTGGTGACCTCGCAGGCGACCTATTCGGCGGCGGACAAGTTCACCCTGACCGGTGTGACCAATGTCGCCAATATCGCCATCGGATCGCTGGTGCAGGGGCTGGGCGTGGGCCGCGAGGTCTATGTCCGCGACCGCAACGTAGGCGCGGGCACGCTGACGCTGAGTGCGCCGCTGTTCGATGCGCAGGGCACCCAGACCTATACCTTCAGCCGGTTCAAATACCTGTTGGATTTCAGCGGCTTCGCCTCGCTTGGGCGGTTCGTCATCTCGGATGTCGATATCCAGTGTCAGGGCAATGCCAGCGGCATCATGCTGGCGCCGAACGGCCTGATTTTCCATGTGCGCGACTGTTTCTTCACCGCGCCCAAGGATCGCGGGCTGACCTCGATCGGCTTGGGCTGTCAGGGGCTGATGGTGGACCGCTGCCAGTTTCTGTCGAACGAGCAATCTCTGGACGCGCAGGACCGCGTGACCATCGCGATGAACGTGAATGCCAATGACTCGAAAATCCGCGACAACCGGGTGGTGCGTTTCGCGCATTTCGGGGTTTGGGGCGGCTCGGGGCATGTGTTCACCGGCAACCACTTTTTTCAGGGTGATAATGCGGGCAACGGCCTGCGGCAGGCCGGGGTGGTGCTGACCTCGACCAACGTCAAGACCACGATGAACGGCAATTATATTGACAACTGTTTTATCGAATGGACCAACGAACATGACGAAGAGCCCGACCACAACAGCGAGCTGTCCTTTGGCGGGCTGACCATCGGCAACAACATCTTTACCGCCAATGACGTGGCCTCGTGGTTCAAGTATTTCGTGGTCAAGCCGGTGGGCATTGGCCATTTTATTCAAGGGCTTAACGTGTCGGGCAACACGTTCAAGATCATCGGCGCCAGCATCGAGCGGATCGACTATGTCGACACGACCTATGCCGAACTGGACATGTCGCGCGCCCGGAACATCACCTTTGAGGGCAACGCCTTCAACGGGGTAGATCAAATTGTTGTCAATCCGGTGATGCTGCAATTCGATGAGGCGACCAATGCCGCGACCTGGGTCTGTTCGTTCAACGGCTATCTGCCCTTCGGGGGCCGCGCCCGAAACATGGTTTCGGTAACGACCGAAAGCGCCATTCAGAACGCCGCGAACGCGACCGTGTCGGCGCTGCCCTATGCCAAGGTCGAGCAGGGCGCCAACAAGAACGAGGTTCATCTGGTCTGGCCCGAGCCGGTGCGCGGACGGGTCCAACTGACGGCGCGGGTCGATAACCCGGTCTAAGGTGTCAGGTCTGCGGTGGTCAGGCGAAACGCCTTGCCGAAGCCGCCGTTCAGATGGGCGCCAGTGGGATGAAACAGCGCAAAGCTGAAATCCGCGAAGCCGATATAAAGCTGCGATTTCGGGTGGGTGGTCAGATAGTGCCGGGCCAGATGCGCATGAAGATCGCTGTCGCGGGTCACGAATTCGGCCCGCGCCAGCAGGGTCAGGCGCGGATGGGTCAGCGGGTCGCCTTTTGGGCCGGGCTCGCCCACCAGCAGGGCGCAGGTCGGATCGGCGTGCAGGGCGCGGGTGTGCTGGGCCAGCTCGGATATCAGTGTCAGCGGCTGGCCTTCGGGGCTTTGCCCGATCGCGATGCGGGCGGCGTAGGGCGTGCCGGTATCGGGGTCGATGACGGCCAGAACCCCGTGCCGGGCCTGCGCCAGCAGGTTGCGCGCCAAAGTGCGGGCCTCGGAATCGGTGGGGCGGATGATCTGCGGCATTGCTTCCCCTGACGTCTTTGGAAATTTCGCCTATCATGTCAGCGATGGCCCTGTGTGCAAGGGCTTTGCCTGAATGGGAGGGCGACGGTATGCGACTGATTTTAGCGATTGTTTTGGGAATGGGGCTTGCGTCCGGGGCCTTTGCCGAGGAGTTGAAGGTCGGGATTGGCCGCGACCTGCCGACGGTCGAGGTGCCAACCGCATCCGGGCCGGTGACCATCCAGCGCGAACAGGACACGGCGCATGAGATCACTGGTGAATGGGCCAGAACCTCGCGCGAATGTCCGCCGTTTTGCATCCAACCGATGAGCCCCGCCGAAGGCGTCACGACGATTGGCGAGCTTGAGCTGATCGCCATCCTGCAGGACCCTGAGGCCCGCGTCGTCGATAGCCGCACCCAAAGCTGGTATCAAAACGGCACCATCCCCGGGGCGCTGCATATTCCCTATACCGAGGTCGTGGACCGGCTGGGCGAATTGGGCTGCGAGGTGGATTTCGACGGTTGGGATTGCAGCACGGCGCGGAAAGTCGCGTTGTTTTGCAATGGTTTGTGGTGCGGTCAGTCGCCAACGGCGATCCGCGCGATGATTTCCGAAGGTTATCCGGCCGAGCAGATTTTCTATTATCGTGGCGGTATGCAAAGCTGGCGCCTGCTGGGCCTGACGGTGGTGGTCCCCAAGGGCTGAGTCAGAAACTCAGCCAGGTTCCCAGTTTCAACCGCAGGTCGTCATTGCCGACAACCCCGGCGCTGACGCCCAGTTCCAGATTCAGGGACTCGCTGATCTGGCGCACATAGGACGGCGCAATGGTCAGCGTTGTCGGGGCGCCATCGGTATCGGCGCGGGCTTGCAGTTGCAGGATCGCCATGGATTTGTCGCCAAGGTGCAGCCCCGCCGTCGCGTCAATATCGAGATTGGTCAGTTTCAGCCCCGGAACATGATCAGCCCGGCTGTCCAGCGACAACCAGCCCGGCCCAAACCGGGTTTCGATTCCGCGCCCGGCGGCCAGTGACAGGCGCAGCGCCGTGTTGCCGTCAACGGTGATCCCCGCGCCGAATTCGGCGGCGAAACGGGTTGCCCTATCGGGATTGCCCAGCGGAATGCGGCCATAGGCCATGCCGGACCACGTGCCGCCCGGCGACACCCCGGCCTCAACCCCGAAGGTCAGGCCCGGCGTCACGCCATATTCTATCAGCAAACTGTCATGCACCGTGTCGCCGGTTTCGGTCGCATAATGCGAGACCGAGGCGAAACCAGCCCCGGCCGCGCGCAGCCACGCATCGGCATGGGCGGGCAGGCCCGGCAGGATGCCGAGGGCGCAAAGCAGGAAAGCTGTCAGGTGGCGCATGTCCCCTCCGGTTTTGTCCGATTTGAGGGGAGGCAGGTTAATAAGCGGTTAACATGTTCTGAAAAAATCTGATCTGCGTCAATGTTCAGCTAGGGCTAACATGGCACTGTGCGGCAGGAAAAGAAGGACGCGTATCATGTATAAGAAAATTCTCTTGCCCGTTGCGCTGGATCACGGCCGCGATAATGCCGAGGCGTTGCGGGTGGCTCAGGCTTTGGTTGATGAGGGTGGCGAAATCTGTGCGCTGACCGTGGTTGAACCGATCCCGGGCTATGTTTCGCAATACCTGCCCGAGGAGCAGGAGCAGGCCTCGCGCAAGAAGGTGCTTGCGACCCTGACGGAAGTGGTCGCCGGTCTTGAAGGTGTGACGCCTGAAGTGGTCGTTGGTCACGCGGGTCGCGCGATTGTCGATTTCGCGGATGAACACGGCTGTGACTGCATCATCATTGCCTCGCACCAGCCCGGACTGCAGGACTATTTCCTTGGGTCCACGGCGTCGCGCGTTGTGCGTCATGCCCATTGCGCAGTGCATGTGATCCGCTAAGCGGCCTTTGACCGGCGCGCTGCAATAGGCCACAGTGGGTATCAGGTTCGCAAGGGAGGATCTGATGCCTACAATCACCAAAACCAATACGCTTCAGACAGTTATCACGACGTTCGAGGTGACCCCTGGCACGTGTCAGGATCTGCTGGACGAACTGACCGAGGCCTATGCCGGTTTTATCTCGAAACAGCCCGGCTTTATTGGCGCGGGACTGCATGTGAACGACGCCCAGACGCGGGTGGCGAATTATTCGCAATGGACCAAGCGCGAGGATTTTCAGGCCATGCTGCGCACCCCGGAAATGCGCGAGCGGAACCGGCGGCTGAATGCGCTGTGCAAAAGTTTCGAACCCGTGATGTATGACGTGGTCGAGGTGTTCTAGCGCGTCGAATAGAATTTGCGGCGCGCCTCTTCCTGAATGGCGAGCTGCTGTTGAATCTCGGCAAAAATGGCCATCTCGCGCTTGCGCTCGTCCGGGTCGGTGAGGGCGGCCATTTTCTGCGCCTGACGCTGAAGCGCCTTGCGCAACTCGACTTCTTTCGGCAGCGCCCCGGCCTCGTGCATGATCCGGAACCCGGCCTGTTCGGCGAAATCGCCATCCCCGGCCGGCGGCAAGGGCTTGCCCGCGCCTTTC
>NZ_JBFHDW010000201.1:0-4944 GCF_041584535.1 Actibacterium sp.
AAAGATTCTCAAGGGCTTGTTCCGTAAGGAAAAGCATTTTCCCTGCCCCCTTGACCCTAGGCCGCCCCGGGCCTAGTTTCGCGCCAATTTGAGCCTTGGAGCCAGTTATGCCAACCACAGCCAAGAAAACCCACCCGACCGCTTGTCTTACCCTTGCCGATGGCACCGTGTTCTACGGCCACGGTTTCGGCGCAACCGGGGACACGGTGGCCGAGCTGTGTTTCAACACGGCAATGACCGGCTATCAAGAGATCATGACCGACCCGTCCTATGCCGGTCAGGTCGTCACCTTCACCTTCCCGCATATCGGCAATACCGGTGTGACCCCTGAGGATGATGAAACCAACGATCCCGTCGCCGCCGGCATGGTGGTGAAATGGGACCCGACCGAGCCCAGCAACTGGCGCGCCACCGAGAACCTGACCGACTGGCTGGCCAAGCGCGGCCGGATCGGCATCGGCGGCATCGACACCCGGCGCCTGACCCGGGCCATTCGCCAGCAAGGCGCGCCGCATGTGGCGCTGGCCCATGATCCCGACGGCAATTTCGACATCGAAGCGCTGGTCGCCAAGGCCCGCGCCTTTAGCGGCCTTGAAGGGCTGGATCTGGCCAAGGACGTGACCTGCGCCCAAAGCTATCACTGGGACGAAATGCGGTGGGCATGGCCGGACGGCTATGCCAAGCGCGCAACCCCCGGCCGCAAGGTCGTGGCAATTGATTACGGCGCCAAGCGCAACATCCTGCGCTGTCTGGCCTCGGCGGGCTGCGATGTGACGGTTCTGCCGGCCTCGGCCACCGCCGAAGACGTGCTGGCCCACAATCCCGAAGGCGTGTTCCTGTCGAACGGCCCCGGCGATCCGGCAGCAACCGGCGTCTATGCCGTGCCGATGATCCGCGACGTTCTGGACCAGACCGATCTGCCGGTGTTCGGCATTTGCCTTGGCCACCAGATGCTGGCGCTGGCCCTTGGGGCCAAGACCATCAAGATGAACCACGGCCACCACGGCGCCAACCACCCGGTCAAGGATCTGGAAACCGGCAAGGTCGAGATCACCTCGATGAACCACGGCTTTACCGTCGACAGCCAGACCCTGCCCGCAGGCGTCAAGGAAACCCATGTGTCGCTGTTCGATGGCTCGAACTGCGGTATCGCGATGGAAAGCCGCCCGGTGTTTTCGGTGCAATATCACCCCGAGGCCAGCCCGGGCCCGCAAGACAGCTATTACCTGTTCGAGCGTTTCGTCGCCGCGATGGACGCCCGCGCCTGAGAAACCACGCCCAACAGCCGGAAATCTGGTGATTTTCCGGCTGGGGGCTGCGGTTCTTAACCCTTTGTTAACCACCGCTCTGCGACCCTGACGGAACTTATTTTCCCGTCAAGGTTGTCATGCACGATCCCTCAGTCCTGACCCTGCCCCGGCCGTATCCCGCCGCGCCGCCCGATCCCGCGCCCCGGCGGCCGCTGGGCGACATCCTGATCGAAACCGGCGCTGTTACCGCAGCCGATCTTGAACAGGCGCTGACGATCCAGCGCCGCCGCGACCTGCGGCTGGGCGATATCCTGTTGTCGCTGGGCATGGTCGATCAGGACGGGCTGACGCGCGCCCTGGCCCGGCAATATGCGGCACTGCCGGTGGATGCCGCGCATCTGCGCCCCGACCCCCGGCTGGTCGATGAAATGGGCATCGCCACCTGCCTGCGCGAAGGCGCGGTGCCGCTCAGGCGGCTGGGCGGGGCCACGGTGATTGCCACCTGCCGCCCCGATCAGTTCGACGCGCTGCGCACCCGGCTGCCGCAGGGCTTTGGCGACGCGGTGATGGCGATCGCCAGCGAACGCGCCCTGCACGAGGCGATCCTTGCCACCCGCGATCAAAGGCTGGCCGAACAGGCCGAAACCCGTCTGCCCGAGGCCGAGGCCTCGCGGTTCTGGTATGAACAGCGCCCGCGCAACCTGTTGGCCGCCGGGCTGATCCTGCTGCTGGCCGCCACAATCACCGCCCCCGGCGCGGTCCTGTTCGGGTTAAGCGCGCTGGCGGTTGTGACCCTGTTCGCGACCACGGTGCTCAAGGCTTCGGCGGCGCTGGCCACCCGGCGCGCCCCGCCCAGGCCAATGCCGCAAGACGACGACGTCATGATCGCGCGCCTGCCGGTGGTGTCGGTTCTGGTGCCGCTGTTTCGGGAACATGACGTGGTCCAGCGCCTGATCGCCCGGCTGGGCCGCATCGACTATCCGCGCGAATTACTGGAAATCTGCCTGATCACCGAGGCCGATGATGACCAGACCCGGACCATGCTGGCCGCCGCTGACCTGCCCTATTGGATGCGGGTGATCACCGTGCCGGCGGGCGGATTGAAGACCAAACCACGGGCGATGAATTTCGCGCTGGATTTCTGTCGTGGCTCGATCATCGGAATCTATGACGCTGAAGATGCCCCCGACCCGCATCAGATCCGCGATATCGTGCGGTTGTTCCACATGCGCGGCCCCGAGGTTGCCTGCCTGCAAGGGGTTCTGGACTTTTATAACAGCGAAACCAACTGGTTATCGCGGTGCTTTACCGCGGAATATGCCAGTTGGTTCCGGATATTCCTGCCCGGTCTGGACAAGCTGGGGCTGGTGGTGCCGCTGGGGGGCACGACCCTGTTCCTGCGCCGCGCCGTGCTTGAGGAAATCGGCGGCTGGGACGCGCATAACGTCACCGAGGACGCCGATCTGGGCGTGCGTCTGGCCCGGCATGGCTATCGCACCGAGGTCGTGCACAGCGTCACGCAGGAAGAGGCCAACTGTCGCCTTTGGCCGTGGGTGCGGCAACGCTCGCGCTGGATCAAGGGCTTTGTCGTGACGTGGAGCGTGCACATGCGCGACCCGGTGCTGCTGTGGCGGCAATTGGGGCCGAAACGGTTCATCGCCTTGCAGGTGCTGCTGATCGGATCGGTGGTTCAGGCGCTTTTGGTGCCGCTAATGTGGTCATTCTGGCTGTTGGCGGCGGGGCTGCCGCATCCGCTGACGCCGATGATCGGCGCGCCGGCAATGGGGCTGATCGCCGGGGTGTTCCTGACCGCCGAAGCGATCAATTTCTCGGTGGCGCTGGCCGGGGTGCAACGGGCCGGAAAGCTACGGCTGTGGCCATGGCTGCTGACGCTGTATTTGTATTTCCCGCTGGCGGCGCTGGCCGCCTACAAGGCACTGTATGAGATGGTTTTACGGCCGTTCTATTGGGACAAGACCCAGCACGGCCTTACCAAGGACGACCCGACCCAAGACGATCAGGTTTCGTTGCCATAACCCACGGCATCCAGACGCAGCCGCGCCTCGAACGAGATCGAGATATGGTTCTTCAGCGCCCGATAAGCGGCATCGCCATCGCCGCTGGCAATCGCATCGACTATCGCCTGATGCTCGGCCAGTGCGCGCTTGTCACGGCCCTTGACCGCCAGCGAGGTCGTCGCCAGCAACGCCATCGAGCGGTGCACCAGATCAAGCTGCTGCACCAGAAAATGATTGTGCGAGGCCAGATGCACCTGCTTGTGGAACCGCCGGTTCGCCCGCGACATCGCCGCCGGATCGCCCAACAGCGCCTCGTCCTCTTTCACCATGTCGCTCAGAACGCGGATTTCTTCCGCGCTGGCATGGCGGGCAGCCAGACGGGCGGCCAGCCCCTCCAACTCGCCGCGAACGACGTAAAGCTCGGCCAGTTGGTTATGGTTCAGCGAGGCAACGATCAGGCTGCGGCCATCGCGCGACAACAGCGATTGGGTCTCAAGCCGCTGCAAGGCCTCACGCACCGGGGTGCGCGACACGCCGAACCGCTCGGCCAGTTCGCTTTCCACCAACCGGTCGCCGGGCTTGTAGATGCCGACATCAATCGCGTCCAAAATCAGCGCATAGGCATCTTTATGAACGGGCTTCACAACGGTCATGGCCTTCTCCAATCGTCGAGTCTCAGGCTACTATCGCATACGCACCCGAATCAAGGATACCAAGTGACTAAGTGGCGGGTTAACGCAACGTGAAACCGGGATCGATCAACGCATTCGATCAGGTCTCCGGATGGGTGTTCGATCTGGACAACACCCTATATCCGCCACAGGTGCGGCTGTTTGACCAGATCGAGGTGCGGATGACCGAATGGGTCATGGACGCCTTAGGGGTCGATCGGCCGCAGGCCAACCGGATGCGGCGGCTGTATTGGGCCGAATATGGCACGACGCTGGCAGGGCTGATGGCGCTGCACGATATCGACCCGGCGCCTTATCTTGAGCATGTGCACCAGATCGACCTGTCCCGCCTAAGCCCCGATGCGCGGCTGCGCGATGCCATCGCCGCCCTGCCCGGCCGTCGGGTGGTTTATACAAACGGATCAGCACCTTACGCCCGCCGCGTGCTTGAGGCGCGCGGCCTGTCCGGCCTGTTCGACGCGGTTTACGGGATCGAAGACGCCGGCTATCGCCCGAAACCCCAGCGCGCCGCGTTCGAGGCGATCTTTGCCGCCGATGGCCTGTCGCCGCAAACCGCCGCGATGTTCGAGGATGATCCGCGCAATCTGGCCGCCCCGCATGAGATGGGTATGCGCACCGTGCTTGTCGCGCCCCAGCCCGCCCCGGCGCCGCATATCCACCACCACACCGACGATCTGGCCGGGTTTCTGGCGCGTCTGGGCGTCTGATCTGCGGCCCGATGCCGCAGCGCGGCAATATGTGACATATGCGGCGCATGTTTTTACCCGCATAGAGCGCGCGACCATAACAAGGAGACGCGCAATGACCGCAATCACCCCGACTTCCGCCCCGGCCCCGACCCATGGCAGCGACCCTCTGATGGCGCTTGTCCGGCTGATCCTGACCAGCACCGTCGCCCGGATTTTCACTCTGGTCGTGGTGGCTGTGGCGCTATGGGCGTTCAGCATCCTGCAATGGGGCGTGCCGGGCCTGTATGTGCCGGCG
>NZ_JBFHDW010000202.1:0-4937 GCF_041584535.1 Actibacterium sp.
AGCGCTTCCCGAGCCTGCAAGCCGCGGTCGAGCGCATCATGACCGCGGCCCGCAAGGGGCTCGAGATCCAGCGCTACAAGGGCCTCGGCGAGATGAACCCGAGCCAGCTCTGGGAGACCACGATGGACCCGACGCGGCGTACGCTCCTGCAGGTGAAGGTCGACGACGCCGTCGAGGCCGACATCATCTTCTCGACGCTGATGGGCGACGAGGTCGAGCCGCGTCGCAACTTCATCGAGGAGAATGCGCTGTTCGTGAAGAACCTGGACATCTGATTCCGTCCGGGCCCCCGGGAGCCGACGCATGAGCGAGTTGCACCGCCAGAAAATCACGAGCGTCTTCCTCGAAGACGAGATGAAGACGTCGTTCATGGATTACGCGATGAGCGTGATCGTCAGTCGCGCGATCCCGGATCTGCGCGATGGCCTAAAACCTGTGCACCGTCGCATCCTGTATGCCATGTATGAGGGCAATTATACACCCGACAGGTCCTATCGCAAAGCCGCTAAGCCGGTTGGCGAGGTCATGGGTAACTATCACCCGCATGGCGACAGCGCGATTTATGACGCGCTGGTGCGGATGGCTCAGAATTTCTCGATGTCGCTGCCGCTGATCGACGGTCAGGGCAACTTTGGCTCGATGGATGGCGATAGCCCGGCGGCCATGCGGTATACCGAGGCCCGTCTGGCCAAGGCCGCCATGCCGCTGTTGTCGGATATCGACAAGGACACCGTCGATTTTCAGGACAACTATGATGGCAAGGAACGTGAACCCACCGCCCTGCCCGCCCGGTTCCCGAACATGCTGGTCAACGGCGCCGAAGGTATTGCCGTCGGCATGGCCACCCGGATTCCGCCGCACAATCTGGGCGAAGTGATCGACGCCACGCTGGCGCTGATCGAAAGCCCGGACATGACCTCGGAAGAGCTGATGGAATATGTCCCGGCACCGGATTTCCCGACCGGCGGCATTATCCTTGGCCGCTCGGGCGCCCGCAAAGCCTATCTCGAAGGCCGCGGCAGCGTCATCATCCGCGCCAAGACCCGGATCGAGGAACTGCGCAAGGATCGCTATGCCATCGTGCTGGACGAGATTCCCTATCAGGTGAACAAGGCCAGCATGATCGAAAAGATCGCTGAACTGGTGCGCGAGAAGAAACTGGAAGGCATCAGCAGCATTCAGGACGAATCCGACCGCGTCGGCGTCCGGGTGGTGATCGAACTGAAACGCGATGCCACGGCCGAGGTCGTGCTGAACCAGCTGTTCCGCTATACGCCGATGCAAACCTCGTTCGGGGCCAATATGCTGGCGCTGAACGGCGGCCGTCCCGAACAGCTGACCCTGCGCAAATTCCTGACCGCCTTCATTGATTTCCGCGAAGAGGTCGTTGCCCGCCGCACCGCGTTCGAGCTGCGCAAAGCGCGTGAACGCAGCCATGTCCTGTGCGGTCTGGCCGTGGCCGTCACCAATGTCGATGAAGTCGTCGCCACAATCCGCAGCTCGGCCGACCCCGCCGAGGCGCGCGAGCGGCTGATGACCCGGCGCTGGCCGGCGCATGATATCGCCGAATACATCCGGCTGATCGACGATCCCAGCCACAAGATGAACGACGACGGCACCTATAACATGTCGGAAACTCAGGCCCGCGCCATTCTGGACCTGCGCCTGCAACGTCTGACCGCGATGGGCGTCAAGGAAGTCACTGACGAACTGCAAGCTTTGGCCTCCAAGATCCGGGAATATCTGGAGATTCTGGGATCACGCGAACGGATTCTGGGCATCATCTCGGACGAACTGCGCGAGGTGAGAGATCAATTCGCCGTGCCGCGCCGCACCGAGATCGTCGATTGGTCCGGCGACATGGATGACGAAGACCTGATCGAGCGCGAAGACATGGTCGTGACCGTGACCAGCGCCGGTTACATCAAGCGCACCCCGCTGGGCGAATTCCGCGCCCAGCGTCGCGGCGGCAAGGGTCTGTCGGGCATGTCGACCAAGGAAGAGGATGTCGTAACCACCCTTTTCGTCGCCAACACCCATACGCAACTGCTGTTCTTCACCACCGAAGGCATGGTCTACAAGCTTAAGACCTGGCGGCTGCCGCAAGGCGGGCGCACGTCCAAGGGCAAGGCGATCGTCAACATCCTGCCGATCCCGCCCGGTATTTCCGTGGCCGCGATCATGCCGGTCGACCGCCCCGAAGAGGAATGGTCGGATCTGCAGATCGTGTTTGCCACCACGGCGGGCGATGTGCGGCGCAACCAGTTGTCGGATTTCACCAACGTCAAATCGAACGGCAAAATCGCGATGAAGCTGCCCGAGGACGTGGCGCTGGTGAATGCGCGGATCTGTGCCGAAGATGATGACGTGATGCTGGTCACCTCGGGCGGCCGGGCGATCCGCTTTCCGACAACGGATGTGCGCGTGTTCAAGGGCCGCGATTCCACCGGCGTGCGCGGCATTCGCCTGTCCGGCAAGGATGAGGTCGTGTCGATGGCGGTGATCCGCCATTTCGAGGCCAGCGCCGAAGAACGCGCCGCCTATCTGAAACAACGCCGCCTGATTGCCGGCGCTACGGACGAGGTCGAGCCCGACGAAGACGAAGTCGAGGCTGGTCAATTGTCGCCCGAGCGTTATGCCGAAATGTCGGCGGCCGAGGATCTGATCCTGACCATCACTTCGGGCGGGGCTGGCAAGCTTAGCTCGGCGCATGATTATCCGGTGCGCGGGCGTGGCGGTCAGGGCGTGGCCGCGATGGACAAGGCGATGCGCGGCGGGCGACTGGTTGCCAGCTTCCCGGTGGATATGGACGACCAGATCATGCTGGCCACCTCGACCGGCCAATCCATCCGTTGCCCGGTTGACGGCATTTCCTTCCGGTCGCGCAGCGCTGGCGGTGTCAAAGTGTTCGACACCGGCAAGGGCGAAGTCGTGGTTTCGGTCGCGCGGATCGCCGACCAAGGCGACGACGAAGACGAAAGCTGATCCTATTTTGGATTGATCCTGCGCCCTGACACATCGGGGCGCAGGAGTGAAAAACACTGTTTTTCCATTAGTTACCAGTCAGAGCTATTGCGTTTTCAGGACTTTCTGCCTTGAATTCCGCCAGCCAACTGGCACAACTATTCAGAGTTTCCGCATTACCCGTTACAATTTCACGGCTTAAAAGGGACAACTTTGCCATGAAAAACTGGGACGATCTTCGATATCTGCTGGCGCTGCACAAGGCGGGCACGATGACGGCTGCGGCCCAGATCCTTGGCACCAATGTCGCCACGGTGTCGCGCCGGATCGAAAAGATGTCCGAGACCTTCGGCTATCCGCCCTTCACCCGCCAGAATGACCGCTGGATGCTGACCTCTCGTTTGCAAAACCTTGTCGAAACCATCGAAGTGTTCGAATCGGCCCTGACCCGCGAAAAAAACCGGGCGATGATGCTGAGCGACGATCAGCGCCTGCCGATCCGCGTCGGCACCCCGCCGATGGTTGCCTCGCAAGTGCTGTATCCATCGTTTCAATACGCGATGGAGGCGCTGTCGCATGTCGGGCTGGAGTTTTTCGAGCGCGTCGGTGGCGAGGGCATGGGGGAACATGACATCGTCATTCAGCCGCATCGCCCGGTCTCGGGCCGCCTGATCACGCAACGTGTCGGGTCGATGCGATTGGCCCTCTATGCGCCGCGCGGTTATTCCGGGTGCACCCAATGGATCGGCCTGTCGCGCAGCTTTGACGACCTGCCCTCACAGCAAATCGGCTTTCGCCATTTCGACACCGACCCGATCATTCGCACCCATCTGGCTGAGCATGTCTATCAGATCATGAAGACCACCGGCCTGCCGGGGATCGTGCCTTGCACCATGGTCGCGCATGACCCCGATATGGAATTACTGGACCCAAAGACCGGCGCGCATGACTTGGATTTTTGGGTTGCCTATCACGCCAGCCGTCAAGGTGATCCGATCATTCAGGCCACAAAAGACTGGATTTCCCATTGTTTTAAGAAATTGGCAGAGGCCGAAAAGACCCTACCCGGTTTTTAGGCAGCTTGTGAATTGCACAATTGCAAAACGATTTCTTAATATTTACTCTAGGGCGTTCATACATCCTGTGCTTGTATTTTGGGAAATCGACCAGTCCCCAAAGGTGCAGGCTATGAAAACTGTTCTTTACAACCTTCAACCGGTGTTTCGCGTGGCTGTTTCAGCAATCATCGGCACTCAGGCCGGGCTTGCCTTGCTTCAGGCCACAACCGACCCGTTTTCTCGTCACGACATCACCACAGCCCCGCTGGCGCAGATCGCGCTGAACGGGTTGCTGTTAATGGTGGCGATCTGGCTGTTGCTGGGTATCCGCACCCGCGTCGTGGCGGCGCTGGGATGCGTGTTGTTGGCAGCAGTCACCATGACCGGCGGCTTTATTCTGGGTTCCGAGCAGGTCGGACCGATCCTGTTGATCGTGGCGATTTCCCTATCGATCCCGCTGTTGGTTTTCGGTGGCGGACGCTGGGCGCTGTATTCCGGCGGCTGGCGGCACCTGCTGTAAGACAGCCTGTGCGCAATCGCGCAGACTCTGTGTGAAATTGGCGAATTCCATTTCATTCTTGCACAGGTAAATTCCCCTCAACCGTCATTCACGACGGATCAGAAGGGAAATGAAATGGAAAAGTTTACGCCTTACGTCTATCTGGCAGCACGCGTTCTGCTGTCGATCCTGTTCATCACCGCCGGTTACAGCAAGCTGGGCGCGATCGGTTACATGCAAAGCTATATGGAATCCGGCGGCGTGCCCGGCATCCTGATCTACCCGACCATCGCGCTTGAGCTGCTGGGCGGCATCGCAATTCTGGTCGGCTTCCAGACCCGCATCATCGCGCTGGCGCTGGCCGCGTTCTCGATCGTCTCTGGCCTGCTGTTCCATCTGGTGCCCGCCGATCAGAT
>NZ_JBFHDW010000203.1:0-4930 GCF_041584535.1 Actibacterium sp.
CGCGATCTGGAAACCGGGCTGGCAACGGCGATCCGCCTATATGTTCTGGCCTATTACACCGCCAAGGCCGGGGCGCAGGATTAGGCGCGGGCGGCTTCGGCCGCCAGCTTGCGAATGCGCTCGACCATCGCGCGCAGACCGTTTGAGCGCTGCGCAGACAGGTGATCGTTCAGCCCCAGCCGCGCCAGTTCAGCCGGCGCATCGACCTGCCCGACCTCGGCCACGCTCAGCCCCGCATAAAGCGCATGCAGCACCGCGATCAGACCGCGCACGATCATCGCATCGCTTTCGCCCTGAAACTGAAACACCGCCGACGGGCCGCTACCCTGAACGTCGGGCAACAGCCAGACCTGACTGGCACAGCCTTCGACCTTGGTGGCAGGCACTTTGAACGCGTCATCCAGCGGCGGCATCGCTTTGCCCAGCTCGATCACATGCCGATACCGGTCTTCCCAATCGTCCAGAAAGTCGAACGTGTCTACAAGGTCTTCGAATGCTGCGCTGGCCATGGTCGCTGTCCTGAATTTTCCCCTTCGCTTACGATGAAGACCGACAAAGGTCCAGCCCGCGCCCCGAGACGGCTTTTCAACCGGCGCGGATTCGGCTAACCATCGGGGCAATGCGAGGGATCACGATGAAAACACCGCTGTTGGCCGCGCTTATGGCCGTGACTGTTCTGACCGCGTGCTCGTCTGTGCGCGAGTCCAAGATCAATCCGATGAACTGGTTCGGCAAAAGCAAGTCCGAGGAAACAGTGATCGTAATGCCCGAGAGCGGCATTCTGGACAACCGCCCGCTGGTCGATGACGTGCTGACCCTGAGGGTCGAGCGCACCCCCGGCGGCGCCATCATCACCGCGACCGGCCTGCCGCAGCGCCAAGGCTATTGGGCGGCCGATCTGGTGGCCGAATATGACGAAAAGCCGGTGAATGGCGTGCTGACCTATCAATTCCGCACCTATCCGCCCGCCGTGCCCTATCCGGCCGGCACGCAGCAGTCGCGCGAAATTACCGCGGCGGTGTTTGTCACCGATCAGACCCTGGACGGGGTGCGCAGCATCGTCGTCAAAGGCGCCACCAACCAGCGTAGCAGCCGCCGCTAAGCGATTACAGTTCGACGACGCGAACCGAACTGCCCTTGGCGGCCAGCGCCAGTTCGCCGTTGCACAGCCGCAGCGCGTCGTCGCCGAATACCTCGGCGCGCCAGCCTTTCAACGCCATGACATTGCGCTGCCCGGCGGCGATCAGATCCAGATCGGCCGAGGTGGCGATCAGCTTTTGCGCCACGCCCGAGTTTTCGGCCTTGGATTTCAGCAGCACCCGCAACAGATCGGCCAGCGCTGGATTGACCTGCAGCTTTTCATTCACCCGGTCCAGCTTGGGATGATCTTCGGGCTTCATCTCGGCGGCGATTTTCAGCGCCATAAGGATGCCGTCAGCGATTTCGCCCTTGCGGGCCTCGCGCAGCAACAGCCGCGAGCGCGACAGGTCCTGATGGTTCTGCGGCTTGGTCGAGGCCAGCTCAAGCAGCGCGTCATCCTTGAACACCCGGCTGCGCGGCACATTGCAGGACTGGGCATAGCCCTCGCGGAACCGCGCCAGTTCCTGAACCGCCGCCATGAATTTGCCGCTGGTGGTGCGGGTTTTCACCCGTTTCCATGCCTCGGACGGGCGGACGATATAGGTTTCAGGGTCGGTCAGAACTTCAAGTTCTTCCTCTACCCACTTGCTACGACCGCTTTTTTCCAGATCGGCGGCCAGATATTCATAAATGTCCCGCAGATGGGTAACATCGGCCAGCGCATAGGTTTTCTGCGCATCGGTCAGCGGGCGGCGCGACCAGTCGGTAAAGCGCGAGGTCTTGTCCAGCTGCGCCTTGGCGATCTTGCGGACCAGCGTTTCATAGCCGACCTGCTCGCCAAAGCCACAGACCATCGCCGCGACCTGCGTGTCGAACAGCGGATCGGGAAAGACGTTGCCTTCGACAAAGAAAATCTCAAGATCCTGCCGCGCGGCATGGAACACTTTCACCACGCTGGTGTCGCGGAACAATTCGTAAAGCGGCTCCATCGACAGGCCATCGGACAGCGGATCGACCAGCACCGCGTCGCCATCATCCGGCAGCGCCAATTGCACAAGGCACAGCTTGGCGTAATAGGTGCGCTCGCGCAGGAATTCGGTGTCGATGGTGACATAGGGGCCGGCATGGGCTGCGGCGCAGAATTCGGCAAGCTCTTGGGTGGTGGTCAGGGTGCGCATCAGAGATCGGTTTTCCTGGGCTAAGTCGGGCGGCAACGTTAAATTTCAGCCGGTTTATGCAATTCGGCCCGGAATGAAAAGGGTCAGGGCAAAACCACCATCGTGCGGTCGCCCTGAACGAACCGGCGCAGCACCGCCGGGTAAAGCTGATGTTCCATCGGCAGCACCCGCGCTGCCAGCGTGTCGGCGCTGTCATCGGCCAGAACCGGCACCCGCGCCTGTCCAAGGATCGGCCCGCCATCCAGTTCCGAGGTGACCTCGTGCACGCTGCACCCGGCTTCGGTATCACCGGCCTCAAGCGCGCGGGCGTGGGTGTGCAGCCCTTTGTATTTCGGCAGCAGCGACGGGTGAATGTTCAGCATCCGACCCGCGTAATGGGTGATGAATTTCGGGGTCAGGATGTGCATGAACCCGGCCATGGCGATGACATCGGGCTGATGCGCGTCGATCGCGGCGATCAGCGCGCCCTCGAACGCCTCGCGGTCCTTGCCATAGGGTTTGTGATCGACAACCGCGGTCGGAATCCCCATCGCCTGCGCCTTGGCCAGCCCACCGGCCGACGCGACATTTGACAGCACCAGACAGGGGCGCGCCGGGTGATCGCCCAACATGCTTTGCGCAAGGGCGACCATGTTCGAGCCGCCCCCTGAGATCAGGATGGCAACCCGCTTCACAGCAGGCGGCCCTCGTAAGCAACGCCATCGCCTGCGGTCACCGCGCCAAGGCGATAGACGGTCTCGCCCTCGGCGGCCAGCAGCGCGGTCAGATCATCCGCGCGGTCAGCGGCGACGACAACGATCATGCCGATGCCGCTGTTAAAGGTTTTCAGCAACTCGCTTTCGGCCATGCCGGCGGTCTCGGCCAGCCAGCGGAACACCGGCGGCAGATCCCATGCGCCAAGGTCGATGGTGGCACCCAGCCCTTCAGGCAACACGCGCGGCAGGTTCTCGGTCAGGCCGCCGCCGGTGATATGGGCCAGCGCATGCACGCCCCCTGCCCGCACCGCCGCCAGCGCCTGTTTGACATACAGCCGCGTCGGCGCCAGCAAAGCCTCGCCCAGCGTGCCTTCGGCAAACGGGCACTCGGCGTCCCAGCCAAGGCCGGTCAGCTCAACCACCTTGCGCACCAGCGAGTAGCCGTTGGAATGCACCCCGTCCGAGGCCAGTCCCAGCAGAACATCGCCCTCGGCCACGCCCGCCGGCAGATCGGCGCCGCGCTCCATCGCACCGACGGCAAAACCGGCCAGATCGAAATCGCCGTCGTGATACATGCCGGGCATTTCAGCGGTCTCGCCGCCGATCAGCGCACAACCGGACAGCTCGCAGCCTTTGGCGATGCCGTCGATCACCGCGGCGGCCTCGTCCAGCTTCAGCTTGCCGGTGGCAAAATAGTCGAGAAAGAACAGCGGCTCGGCGCCCTGACAGACCAGATCGTTGACGCACATCGCCACAAGGTCGATGCCAACGCCGCCGACAACGCCGGTATCAATCGCGATGCGCAGCTTGGTGCCGACCCCGTCGGTTGCGGCCACCAGAACCGGATCGACATAGCCCGCGCCCTTGAGATCAAACAGCGCGCCAAAGCCGCCCAGCCCCGACATCACCCCCGGCCGCGCCGTGCGTTTGGCTGCCGGTTTGATCCGGTCTACCAGCGCATTGCCAGCATCAATATCCACACCCGCATCCGCGTAGGTCAGCCCGTTCTTGCCGTTGGTCATGGTCGGTCCTCTGATCGTTTGCGATGCGATAGACGATTGGCCCGCAACTGTCCACGGGGGCGCGCGCGATACTTGACCTTAGGGCGTTGTCTGCTACTGATCTGGGCCTATGGCGGGCCTGTAGCTCAACGGTTAGAGCAGAGCGCTCATAACGCTTTGGTTGCAGGTTCGAATCCTGCCGGGCCTACCAACCCAACCGCCAGCCCTAGCGCGCCAGCACCAGTTCGGCCTTGAGCCCGCCCAGATCCTCGCTTTCGCCCAGCCGCAGAATGCCGCCGTGACTGCGCGCGATGTCCGAGGCAATCGCCAGCCCCAGCCCGACACCGGCGGAATTGTTCAGGTTCCGCGCCGCGTCAAGCCGGGTAAAGGGCTGCATCGCCGCCTCGCGGCGGTCGGGCGGGATGCCGGGGCCGTCGTCTTCGACGCTGATGCGGATCATCCGGTCGCTGGTGTCCAGACTGACCCGGCATTTGGTGCCATAGTTCAGCGCGTTGTTGATCAGGTTCTGCACCGCGCGTTCCACCGCCAGCGGGCGCAACAGCGCGGTTTCGCCCTTGGGCATCGGCGCCAGCGTCACCCGATGGGCAAAGCGGTCTGACCGCGCCACCAGCCCGGCCAGCAATGCCGCCGGATCGGTCGGTTCCGGCTCGCCCATCGAATCGGCGCGGGCAAAGTCCAGAAACGCGTCCAGCATCCGCTCCATATCCGCGACATCGCCCAGCATGGCGGCGGTGTCCTCGGTCTCGTCAGCCAATGACAGCGACAGCCTGAGCCGGGTCAGCGGCGTGCGCAGGTCATGGCTGACCCCGGACAGCATCAGGGTGCGCTGTTCGATCTGGCGCTCGATCCGGCTGCGCATGTCCAGAAAGGCATGGCCCGCGGCGCGAACCTCGTTGGCGCCCGAGGGTTTATAGGGCACCACCCGCCCCTTGCCGAACGCCGCCGCCGCATGGGC
>NZ_JBFHDW010000204.1:0-4929 GCF_041584535.1 Actibacterium sp.
GCCCGTGGGATCAGCAATGGTCGCTGCGGATGCAACAGATTCTGGCCTATGAATCGGACCTCCTGGAATACGAAGACCTGTTCGAAGGCAACCCCGCCGTCACCCGCAAGGTCGAGGCCCTGAAAGATGGCGCGCGGGCCGAGCTGGCACAGATCGACGGTATGGGCGGCGCCGTTGCCGCGATCGAATACATGAAATCGCGTCTGGTCGAAGCCAATGCCGAACGCATCACCCGCATCGAAGGCGGCGATACCATCGTTGTCGGCGTGAACAAATGGACCACCGGCGAGGAAAGCCCGCTGACCGCTGGCGAAGAGGCGATCATGGTCGCCGATCCCAAGGCCGAGGCCGATCAGATCGACCGCCTGAACGCGTGGCGCGCGTCGCGTGACGAGGCCGCCGTTCAGGCCGCGCTGACCAAGGTGCGCGAAGCCGCGGCCTCGGGCGCCAATATCATGCCGCCGTCGATCGAGGCCGCCAAGGCCGGCGCCACCACCGGCGAATGGGGCGACATGGTGCGCGTGTCCTTCGGCCAGTATCGCGGCCCGACCGGCGTGTCCAAGAACCCGTCGAACCGCACCGAGGGGCTGGAGGATATCCGCGCGCAGGTCGATGCCGTGTCGACCAAGCTGGGCCGCCGCCTGAAATTCCTTGTCGGCAAACCGGGGCTGGATGGCCACTCGAACGGGGCCGAACAGATCGCCGCCCGCGCCCGCGATTGCGGCATGGACATCTCGTATGAAGGCATCCGCCTGACCCCCGAGGAAATCGTCACCGCCGCCCGCAACGAAGATGTGCATGTGGTCGGCCTGTCGATCCTGTCCGGCAGCCATATGCCGCTGCTCGAAGACCTGATGTCCCGCATGACCGAGGCCGGCCTGTCCCATATCCCGGTCGTGGTCGGCGGCATCATCCCCGACGACGACGCCAAGCGCCTGTTGGCGATGGGCGTGGCCAAGGTCTATACGCCCAAGGATTTCGAACTGAACCGCATCATGTTCGACATCGTCGGTCTGGTCGATCCGTCGCCGGTGGCAGCGGAATAAATCTGGCCTGCCAATGGAATTGAACGGCCCTTTAATTAGGGCCGTTCACCTGTTAGGATTAGCGCTCAGATTTGCAATTCGCCCCAAAATTGCAATTTCTCGCCTATTTGCAATAACTTGGGCAATCCCCCTTGCAATTGGAAACTAAATCAGCTTGCTGAGTGCAATAAGACGGGGAGAAAAATATGAACATTGATCTATTCAACCTGAGCCGTGCTGATCTGCAGGCTCTGCGCAAAGATATCGACAAAGCCGAAAAGGCACTGGCCCAGCGCGAGCGGATGGTCGCCCTTGCAGCGGCAGAAGCTGCTGCGCGCGAACATGGGTTTTCGCTAGCAGAACTGACCGGCGCTGCAGCGCCTGCGGCACCCAAATACCGCAACCCCGAAAATACCGATCAAACCTGGACCGGTCGGGGCCGCAAGCCGGGCTGGGTCGCCGCGCATTTAGCCGCAGGAGGCGCGCTGGACGAGCTAGCAGTCTGACCGGAGCCGACGTTGCTATTTGCGCATCGCCATTCCAATAACGGGACATTATAGTTTCCGCAGCCAACGCGGAGACCGGACAATGACCATCCATATCGGCGCCAAGCCGGGCGAGATTGCCGAAACCGTTCTGTTGCCGGGCGACCCGCTGCGCGCCAAATGGGCGGCCGAGACCTTTCTGGACGATCCCGTCTGCGTCAATCAGGTGCGCGGAATGCTGGGCTATACCGGCACATGGCACGGCAACCGGGTGACGATCCACGGCAGCGGCATGGGTATGCCCAGCCTGTCGATCTATGCCAATGAACTGATCCGCGACTATG
The DNA here is from genome assembly GCF_041584535.1 of Actibacterium sp. Classification (GTDB taxonomy): domain Bacteria; phylum Pseudomonadota; class Alphaproteobacteria; order Rhodobacterales; family Rhodobacteraceae; genus Actibacterium_D. Next base: position 1,855 of record NZ_JBFHDW010000204.1, read on the forward strand.
GCGCCCAGACCCTGATCCGCATCGGGTCCTGCGGCGCGATGCAGCCGCATGTCGGGTTGCGCGATGTTATTCTGGCTCAGACGGCCTCAAGCCTGAGCACCCCGTCCAGCGGCATGTTCCGCGAGCTGAGTTTCGCCCCCTGCGCCGATTTCGGCCTGCTGACCGCCGCCCATGCTGCCGCACAAGGCAAGCATGTGACGACCCATGTCGGCGGGATTTATTCCTCGGACGTGTTCTATGACGAACGCCCCGATCTGAATGACCAGCTGACCCGCCACGGCATTCTGGCGGTCGAGATGGAGACCGCCGAACTGTATAACCTCGCGGCGCGCTATGGCCGCCGGGCGCTGGCGGTGCTGACGGTCTCGGATCACCTGGACACCGGCGCGCGCCTTACCAGCGTTGAGCGCGAACAAAGCTTTGGCGCCATGGTCGAGATCGCTTTGACCGCCGCCTTTTCCTGACACACCACGACCCGGAGACAGACAATGAAAAAACGCCAGCTTGGTGCGAACGGCCCCATGGTTTCGGAAATCGGCCTTGGCTGTATGAGCTTTGCCAATTTCTTTGGTCCGACCGATGATGAAACCTCGATGGAATGCATGCAGGCCGCCGTCGATGCCGGGATCGACTTTTTTGACACTGCCAACATCTATGGCATGGGCAAATCCGAGCGCATCGTCGGTCGTTTCCTGAAAGAGACCGGCGCCGATGTCACGCTGGCCACCAAGGTCGGCATCGTGCCGGGGCCGCCGCGCAGCTTTAACAACGAGGCCGATTATATCCGCTCGGAGCTGGAAGCGTCGCTGGAAAGGCTGAACCGCGACAAGGTCGAGCTGTATTACATCCACCGCCGCGAGGCCGAGCGCCCGGTCGAAGAGGTGGCAGAAACCATGGGCAAGCTGATCGAGGAAGGCCTGATCGACGCGTGGGGCCTGTCCGAGGTCGCCCCCGGCACCGTGCGCCGCGCCCATGCCGTGACCCCGGTGTGCGCTGTTCAGAATGAATATTCGCTATGGACCCGGGTGCCGGAAATGGGCCTGACTGATACCTGCCTTGAACTGGGCATCGCTTTCGTTGCCTTTTCGCCGGTGGCGCGCGGCATGTTCGGGGAAAAATCGATTACCCCGGAACAGATCGGCGAAAAGGATTTCCGCCATGTGAACCCGCGCTTCCAACGCCCGAACTGGGACTATAACGCCAAGGCGATCGACGGCTTCCGCGCCTTCTGCCACGCCAAGGGCTGGACCGTGGCCGCCGGGGCAATCGCGTGGGTTCTGGATCGGGGCGCGAACCAGATCCCGATCCCCGGCACCCGCACCGCGGCGCATCTGGCCGAGTGGCTGGGCGCCACGCAGATCACCCTGACCGACACCGACCGCGCCGAGATCGAGCGCCTGTTGCCCAAGGGCTTTGCCCATGGCGCGCGCTACAGCTATGCGCAAAGCCTTGGCGTTGAAAGCTACGGCTGATCAGTCGCGGTGACGGCGGGAATAGCCATTGGGTGGCGGGCTGGACCAGCCGCCCAGCGTGGCTTGCTCGGGCTGAAAGACCTCGACCAAAAGCGGGAAACAGGCGGCGGCGTCCGAGGAATGCTGGGCACTGCAATCGCCACCCGGACAGGCGCTGAGCGCGCCCAAAAGGTCGATCTCGGCAAAGAATTCGATGTAATCCCCGGCCCGCGCCGGGCTGGCCTTCAGGAAATACTGGCCGGTGTCGTGGGTAAAGCCGGTGCACATAAAGACGTTCAGCACATCATGCACATGCGCCTCGGCCTGAGGCAGGCCTAGACCGGTTTCCGCCGCCACGGCCCGCGTCAGGTTGGAATGGCAACAGTGGTGATACTCGCCGCCTGACAACAGGCGGTTGGTATAGGGATCGCAGCGCGTGCCGATCACGTCATGCACCCGCCCGCCAAAGTCATCCGCGCCATACCACGCCAGACTGTCGGCAATCACCGTCGCCATCGGGCGCAGGGTGGGAAAACTGCTCCACATCCGGTCGCCGATGGTCAGATGCGTGCCGTGCAGGGCGCGGGTCTTGCCGGAATAAAACCTCTCGGACAGGTCGCGTGCGTTCCACAGGTTCAGATCGCCGACCTGACTGCCCTCGGGGCAGGAAATGCGAAAGATCTGACCGGCATTGACCCGGAAACTGGCGGCCTCGCGCGGGGGGATCATAACCGCATCGACCTTGCGAGCCGAGGCCCGGGCGGCGGCGTAAAGCGCCAGATCGGGCGCGGGCAGGCTGTCGGTCGGATAGCAGATCACCGGCGCGATGGCGCGGCGGGCAGAGGCATCATCGGGTGGCTGGGTCATGACGGGTCTCCGGATCGGCGTTGCGGGTTCAGACAGACGCGCGGCGGCTGACCATCCGGGCTGAGATGCGTCGCGCCACAGGCCACGCAGGTATATTCGGTCGCGGCCCCCTGCCCCGGCAAGCGCCGGGGGCGCCAGCGGCAGTCGCGGCTCAGATCATGGCTGCGGCGATAGAGGAACATGAACACCACCGTGGCGATGGCCAGAAGGATCAGCAGTGGCATCTCATCGCCTCGGAATTCTGCGGTCCAGCCGCACCGCCCACAGTTTCAGACGCCGCCGCACCCCCGCTGGTAAAGCCGCAAACAGGCGCGCGCCGATCAGGGTGTAAACCCAGCGCCGGGGCGTCTGTTGCCGCGGCGCGACCGGGTGGAATGTGGCGATCTGATCGGCGTTCAAACCGGCCAGTTGCAGCAGCGATGAACCGGGTCCAAGCGGCGTTTTCAGGTCATCTTCAAGCCGGAACACCGTGACCGGCACGCTGAGCGACAGTTTCAAGCCTTCGCCAATCGCCACCGGATCAAAGCCCTGAACCGGCCGCCGGGTCTGTATCTCGTCCCAGCCCAGCGCCGCCGCGCGCCACAGGATCTGATGATTGTGCCAACTGCGCAACCAAGTGTCGCGGTCGCGGATATACAGCACGAATTCCGGCTGATGCCCAAGGGCTTTGGCGGCTTTCTCCAGCGCCAACGTCACCGGCGCGGCCAGATGATACAGCGGCTTGGATTGCCGGGTCGATGGCATCGGGCCGACGAAA
>NZ_JBFHDW010000205.1:0-4904 GCF_041584535.1 Actibacterium sp.
ATTGAATCCAGGCCTGACGGTCCTCTTCCGTCTCGAATTTTCGGCTGGGATTTCGTGATCCTCGCAGGAAATCCTCGAATTCCTGACCGACTTTCGGGGCGACGCCGCCCGCAAGTTTGGCCATGATTTCGGTGGACTTCTTGTTCATCAGAACAAAGCGGTCTTCCTTGTCATACAGGATCAGCCCCTGCTCCATCGCCTCGATCGCCGAACTGAGATGCGAATGCGCGATGGATGCCTCTTCCTGACTGGCCGCCAGCGCCGCCTCGGCGCGTTTGCGTTCCGCGACTGAACCCAGCTGCGTGCCGATGTGGTTCAGTGACGAGATGATCTCCATGTCCGGGTCGGCGGTTTCCGACGAGAAGAACTCAAGCACGCCAACGATCTGATCGTGCAGGGTGACCGGGAACGCCATGCCTGAAACCAGACCGGCCTCTTTGGTGAATTCAAGCCGCGGGAAATCCTTTTCATTGGCCAGATCTTCGATCCAGCGCACCTGCCCGCGGCTGGCCACCCAGCCCGGCAGATCGGACGGATCGCCAAAGCGTTGATTTTCCGTGGCCCGGCGCAGCGACGCCATGCCCGCGCCTTTCGAGATATGCCAGATGCCGGTCGGCACCGGAACTTTGATGCCGTCGATCTCGTCGATCACATAGGCATGGCCAACCGGCCAGCCCGCGAACATGCAGATTTCGTGCAGGGCGGTCTGCAAGGCGGCCTCAAAGGTTTCGGCGCTGTTCGCGGCCAGAACGATATTCTGCAACAACCGGACTGACGCGGTGCGGTCGGCAACGCGTTTCTCAAGGTCGGCATTGGCCTTGACCAGCGCCTGCTTGGCGTCGCGTTCGGCGCTGACCTCGCGGCCATAGATGTTCAGATAGTTCTCGCCCTGAATCGGCACGATATTGAACAGGAACGCGCATTTGTCGTCTTCAAGCAGGTATTCCTGACGCTCGCCGCTCAGAACCGCCTTTTCCGCGACCTGCGCCAATTCACCCTGCAAACGCGCGGGCGGGCCGGGATAGATCAGGCCGGGCAGATCATGCGCCGGTTGGTTCGCCAGAAGGATCTTCAGATCCCGCTCGATCCGCACCACGGGGTTCGGGTTTTCGTTCGGGAACTTTGCCGCATCCTCAAGCTTTTTCCGCGCAAGGGCGTGTTCGGTGATGTCGCGCGCGAACAGATTGACATAGCCGTATTCGGTGACCGGGTTGAAATGGACGGTCAGGATGGACTGGCCAATCTCGAAATTCTGTCTGGCGCTGATGTTGGCCTTATAGGCCTCGATCGCCGCCTCGACCGTGGCGGCATCCAGCTCACCAGTGGCCGGATCGATCAATCCGTTGGGGCGCGAAACCGCCGAATTGGAATACAGCACCTTGCCTTCGGCGTTGAGCCGGACAATCGGATAGGGGCATTCTTCCATGATCCTGACCAGCGAGGTCAGGTCGGCGTCTTGCGTAAGTTTTTCGGCGGCCATTTGCGGATTTCCACGTATAATTCAGTCGGATTTCCCGGGGCGTCCAAACGACAGGTTTTGCCCTGCGTCACCCACCGGCCTGCAGATGGGTTCTGCACAATCACCGGTCCGCAGATGTCGCAATCCCATGTTCCGCCCCCCTTTTCTTTGATTTTGGCACATTTTGTCGCGGAATAGGGAATTTTGTGCGACAAAGTCTGAAAGCGACAGGACAGACGGGACATTGCAGGCAATGCAAACCAAGAATGCGCCGCCCAGCCGCGCGGACGGACCATCGGAAAACGAGCTATTCTTCGCCGTTGGCATCACCGGCCACAGGGATCTTGTGCCCGAGGAATGCGACCAGACCGAGACCGCTGTCAGAAAGGCCCTGCTGGGGCTTTCGATGCGCTTCAAGAATATGCCGATCCAGGTGGTGACCGGTCTGGCCGAGGGCGCGGACACGCTGGTCGCGCATATCGCGCTGGATATGGGGCTGGCGGTTCATGCGGTGCTGCCCCTGCCCGCCGACATCTATGCGAATGACTTTGATGGCGCGGCGTTAAAGACCTTTCGCACGCTGCTGCAAGACCCACGGGTTCAGGTCAGTGAAATTCCCTTGGCCGATGGCGTGACCGCCGAAAGCGTCAGCGAACCGTCGGTGCGTGAGGGGCAATATGTCCGGCTGATGGATTATATCCAGCGCCGCTCGAACCTGCTGCTTGCGCTGTGGGATGGCGATGACAAAGGCTTGGCCGGCGGCACCGGCGACGTTGTGCTGGGCTATCTTGGGGGTGTCGAAGGCCAAAGGCCGATGGAAGTTCCGATCGACGCCGCCGATCCCGAAACCGGCGCCGATCTGGTGTATTGGGTTCCGGTGTCCCGATCCGGCAGCCATCACCGCACCGCACCCGCCGCGCCCACCTATCTGGTCGCCAGCCCGACCTCGGATTACTATTGGAAGCAAGCCGCCATTCCCGCCGTCATCGACGCGCGCTGGAAGGGGCTGGATGCCTTCGCTGGCGAGCGGGCGTTGGGCCTTGGGCAGGATCTGCCGGGCTATCCCCTGCTGCCGGACAATGCCCCGCCGGTGTCGATGGAAATCCGCGGGATCGAGGCCGAATATATACGCATCGACAAGCTGGCCCGCGCCAATCAGACCAATTCGGACAGGATGTTCAAACTGTTCGGTCTGCTGGCGGCCGCGATGGGGTTTTTCTTTCTTGTCTATGCAAAGATCGCGGCGGTGAAGGCGTTTCTGGTCATCTATATCCTGCTGTTCGTGGTCGGGTTCATCGGCTTCAAGGTAAGCCGGCGCAATCAATGGCTGCCAAAGCATCTGTGCTATCGGGCCTTGGCTGAAACCTTGCGGGTGCAGCTGTTCCTTGCCGTGTCCGGCGTCGCGCGCGGCTATGGCATGAGCCGCATCCTGCGACTGACCAACGTCGACAGCTTTGAACGCTTTGACTGGCTCCGCGATGCCATCCGCTGTTGCGAACCGCTGGTCGAAACCGGCCACGCCAAGGCACAGGATGCGCTGGAACTGGTGCGCACCTATTGGGTCGAGGATCAGGCGAATTACTATCACCGGAAACTGCACGCCATGCATCGGCGGCACGAGCGGCTTGAGCGGGTCAAGGGCCTGTTGCTTGCCGGGTCGGTGCTGGGCGCGCTGGCGCTGATCTTTTTCAAGAAGGCGCTGCTGCATCTGGATATGGCTGGCTATGACGGCAAGGCCATTCTGGTGTTCCTGATGGGCCTTCTGCCGCTTTGGGTCGCGGTTTGGGAACTGTATCAGGGCAAGATGGCGACGCGCGAGCTGATCTGGCAATATTCGAACCAGGAACGGCTGTTCCGGGCCGCGATCAAACCGCTGACCTTTGCCAAGCGGCCCCAGGACGCCACCCGCATCATCACCGATCTGGCCGATAAGGCGCTGATCGAAAACTATCTGTGGAGCGTGCACCGCTACCACCGTGAACACGAACCCCCGGCGGCAGGATAACCGTGAGCAAGCCCGAACCCAGCAATGACTTCGCCGCGCGGCTTTCCACCGCCCGGCATGATTTGCGCACCCCGGTCGGGCATATCATCGGCTATGCCGAATTGATCGAAGAAGATATGGATGCCGCCGCCCTGAAGGATTGCGGCCATGATCTGATGGCGATCCAGAACGCCGGGCAGCGCATTCTGGCGCTGGTCGATCAGTTTTTCGGCGAGGCCAAAGCCTCGATCGACGACATTGATTTCGACGATGCGATGTTCCAGATCCGCATGCAGCTGAACCATATCGGCGGCTATGCCGAAATTCTGCACGAGGATATCGTCGCGGCAGGCGATGACAGCATTCTGGGCGACCTTGACCACATCACCAAGGCCCAGCGTCAGGTGCTGGACCTGTTAGAGGGGCTATATGCCAAGCTGACCGCCGAAACCACGGCGCCCACCGGCAAGCCGAAATCGGCGGCGGTGACCGCTGATCTGGCGGCGGGCATGACGATTGCCGGGATCGGCGGCGAGATCCTTATCGTCGACGATGACGCCAGCAACCGCGAATTGCTGGCCCGCCGGCTGGCACGGGGCGGCTATCGCTCGGTCGTGGTGGACAGCGGGCGCGCGGCGCTGGAGGCGCTGGAAACCCAAAGGTTCGATCTGGTGCTGCTGGATCACATGATGCCGGGCCTGTCCGGACTGGAGACCCTAGAGCTGATCAAGGGCAATCCACGTCTTAGAACCATTCCGGTGATCATGCTGTCCGCCGCCGACGAAGGCAGCCTGATGATCCAATGTATCCTGAACGGCGCCGAGGATTATGTCGCCAAACCGTTCAACCCGGTGCTGCTGATCGCCCGGATCAATGCCTGTCTGGAAAAGGTCCGGCTGCGCCAGAACGCGGCGCGCCAGATCAAGGTGTTCATTTCCTCGCCCGGCGATGTGATCGCCGAGCGGCTGATCGTCAAAAGCGTCATTGGCCGGCTGAACGATGAATTTGCCGGTCGGGCGCTGTTGGTTCCGATCCTGTGGGAAGAAGAGCCGCTTTTGGCCTCGGACACGTTTCAGGCCCAGATCCATCCCCCGCGCGAGACCGAAATCTATATCGGCATCATGTGGTCGCGCATCGGATCGCCGCTGCCGCCGTCGATCACCCGCCCCGACGGGTCGCAATACGAAAGCGGCACGGTGTTTGAATACGAGGACGCGTTGCAGGGCTATCAGACCAGAGGCAAGCCCGAGATGCTGCTGTATCGAAAGTTCGGCGCGCCGATGGTGTCTTTGGCTGACAAGGCAAATGTGTTAGAACTTTTGGATCAGATCGACCGCCTTCACGACTATGTCGCGCGCAATCTGATTGGCGAGGACGGCACGTTCAGCTCGGCCTTTCACAGTTTCGAGGCGCCCGCGCAATTCGATGCAATGGTTGAAATGCATCTGCGCAAGCTGGTCG
>NZ_JBFHDW010000206.1:0-4899 GCF_041584535.1 Actibacterium sp.
GAACAGATGCGACAGTCCTCGGAACGGCAGGGCCAGCAGAAACACCGCGCTGACCAGCAGGACCACGGGCAGCAACAGCCTGAGCAGCCGCAGCACCAGATAGGGCGAGACATAATCCGACAGCTCGTTCACCACGGCCAACGCCACGCCCAGAATGGCGCCGGTCACCAGATAGGGCACCGGTTCGATTTCCAGCAATTGCTGGATCACGTCGATGCCAATCAGCTTGAACAGCGCGTCCGACAGCATCACCACGCCCCATGCGACGCCGACGAAAACCCACGCCGCCGCATAGCGCACCACGATATCCCATGAATGGGTGAACAACGCCGAATAGTTCGACCATTTGCCGTCGACCCAACGCGCCATGGCAAAGGGCAGCGGCACCAGCGTCAGGATCGCAATCGCCACCTCGGGGTGGCCGGTGCCAAGGAAGGCCTCCAACATGTCGAACCGCAGGCTGGACCATGTGAACAGCCCGGCCACGATTACCGCCTGCGCGCCAGACCACAGCGCCGCGCGCGGCATGCTCAGCGGGCCGATCAGCGCCAGAAGCGCCACGAAGAACGTGCCGTAAAGCGAAACAAGGAACAGGAACAGCCGCGGCTGGTCGACCATTTGATCGGCCAGAACATCAACCAGCAACCATTGGCACAACCCGGCCAAGGCACCGATCGCCGCCAAAGTGATGCGCCCCGAGGCTATCTTGTCCGCCATCGCCCGGCCCTTCCTGTTGGTCCATCAGACAACAGCTTAGGCGGGCCATTGCGACCAGACCAGTGCGGATTGCGCCGCACGTTGCGGCAAAATGTCGAAAGCCTCAGGCGGCCTGCAGCATCAGATAACCGGGCAGATGCCCGATATCGGCAAGGATGATGTCGGCAAAGCCCTCAAGATCCCTTGCGGTGGCCAGCCCGGACAGCACGCCAACCGTGCCCATGCCCGCCGCGCGGCCCGCTATCAGATCGTGACGGCTGTCACCGACCATCAGCACATCGGCCGGGTTCACACCCATCTGATCGGCAAAGGCCAGCAACTGTCCCGGCCCCGGTTTGGCGCCATAACCCGAGTCGCAACCGGCGATGAAATCGAACCGGTCCTCGACCCCAACCGCCCGCAGATGCGCGCGGGCCGGGGCTTCGGCATCATTGGTGGCCACACCGACACGAATACCCTGCGCGGTGAAATGCGACAGCAGCGGTTTCAGCGGAGTCGCCTGTTGCATCGGCGCCAGGGCGGCCGAGGCATTCATCCGGGTAATCAGTGCCGCCGGGGTCGATCCGGGCAGATAGGGCAACAAATGCCCCGCCACATCGGCCGGCGTGCCGGCGATCACCGGGCTGTCAGGGGCAAAGCTTTGCCCGGCCATATCGAATCCGATTGCGCCGCCCAGTGCCTGAGCGATCTGCATATCGCCGCCAGCCAGCTCGGTCAGAAACGCCTTGGTCCATGCCACCCAAGTGGCATTGAAATCGAACAAGGTGCCATCCTTGTCGAAAATAATCCCAGTCACGTGAGTCATGCTGGTCCTCCCTAGTATTGGGTATGCCGGGATTCCGCGCTTTGGGTCAACGAAAACACCGGCGCCAATTGACACAAGCCCGCCTCAGGCGGAAAGTCGCCCATATGAATGCACAAAAAAAGTACAGACTGCATCACTCGATCGGCTATCACCTGTCCATTGCGGCCCGCATGCAGGAACGGCGGCTGGACGACTGGATGCGACCGATGGGCCTGACCCGAACCACGTGGTGTATCCTGTTGGCCGTCGCCAACGAGGACCTGACCCGCCCGTCCGAAATCGCTGATTTCGTCGGCATCGACCGCACCGCGACCTCGCGGGCACTCAGGTCGATGGAAGAGGCCGGTCTGGTGTCGCGGCGCTCGGCCTCGACCGACCGGCGGATGACCGAAGTGTCGCTTAGCCAAAAGGCGCTGGATCTGGTCGCACAGGGCACGCCCATGGCGGTCGAGAACAACAGCCTGATCACCGAACAGCTGAACGACAGCGAAAGCGCCGAACTATATCGGCTGCTGAAGAAATCGCTTGAAGGCAAAGAGCGCGGGCTGAAACAGCTGTAATCGCGGCTCAGGTCCAGTGCATCTGCGCGCCGCCGGGCAAAGATTGGCGCGCCTGCATCACAGTCTCATAGGGCTGCCCAACGGTCTGGCAGAACCCGATGACCCATGCGTCATCCATCATCAGAAAATCCAGAAGCGCGATCTGGAATTCGGCGCTGGCGGCCTGTGTCGCAAGATCGGCGGGCGAGGCCCCGCTGGCCCCCAGAAACGCGCCGAGCAGATCCTCTTGTTCGGCCAGCCAAGCCAAGGCCTGAATTGCGATGGTTTCCGCCTCGTCCTGACGCATCCGTGATCTCCTTGCCCACCCGGTTAAAGGGTTTGTTAACGATTATTGGCCATATCTGAATCCCGACAAGAACAACATCCGAAACAGGCAATGAGGTAACCTGCATGGCAGGGCGAATCCTGGTCGTTGATGACATCGCCACCAACCGCATCGTGATGAAGGTGCGTCTGGCCGAGGCCTGTTACGAAGTCCTGCAAGCCGAAGACGGGCGCGCGGCGCTGGATATCGCGCAGCGCGAACGGCCCGACCTGATCCTGTTGGACATGATGATGGCCGACATGGACGGGGTCGAGGTTTGCCGCCGCCTGCGCGCTGATCCCGAAACCGCCGACATACCGATCATCGTCATCACCGCCAGCCGTCAAAGCGATCACAAGATGCGCGCCCTTGCGGCCGGGGCGGATGAGTTTCTGCCGAAACCGCTGGACGAACTGACGCTTTTGGCCCGGGTGCGCAGCCTGTTGCGGGCTCGCGAAACCGCGCAGGAACTGGCACTGCGCGACAGCACCCGCCGGGCGCTGGGCTTTGCCGAGGCCGCCGAGATATTCGCTCGCCCCGGCACGGCGGCGCTGATCTCGGGCCAGCGCGAACAGGCGCTGTCGTGGAAAACCGCGCTGAAGGGCCGGGTTCAGACCGGGCTGACAGTCATGACCCGGACGCAAGCGCTGGCCCTGCCGGAAACCAGCGCCAGCCCCGATCTGTTCGTGATTGCCGCCGATCTGGACCGGCCCGGTGTCGGGCTGCGATTGCTGACCGACCTGCGCGCCCGCGCCGCCACCCGGCACGCCGCGATCATGATCGTGGTGACTGAAGGCGATCATCAGACCGCTGCCATGGCGCTGGACCTTGGCGCGACCGATCTGATCGCCGCGCCCTTCGACCCTCAGGAAATGGCGCTGCGGCTGGAGGCGCAGATTCAGCGCAAACATCAGGCGGATCGTTTGCGGGCCTCGGTCAAGGACGGGCTGCGCATGGCGGTGACCGATCCGCTGACCGGGCTGTTCAACCGCCGCTATGCCCTGCCGCATCTGCGCCAGATCGTCAGCCGCGCCACCGAGACCGAGCGGCCCTTTGCGGTGATGCTGCTGGATATCGACCGGTTCAAGACCGTCAATGACCGCCACGGCCATGCGGCGGGTGACGTGGTGCTGCAACAGATCGCGCAACAGATCGCCGCCAACCTGCGGCCGGTCGACATGATCGCCCGCATCGGAGGTGAGGAATTTCTGATCGTCCTGCCGGAAACCGCGCCCGGCCTTGCCAGCCGCACCGCTGAACGTCTGCGTCAACAGATCGGCGCGACGCCGGTGCTGTTGCCCGGCGGCATCGGCAGCCTTGTCATCTCGGTCAGTATCGGTCTGGCGCTCTGCGATCCGGGGGCCGAGGGTTGTAACGACATCGACGCCATCCTGTCGCGCGCCGATGCCGCGCTTTATCGCGCGAAATCGAACGGGCGTAACAAGGTCACGATCAGCCCCTCTGCCGCCTAAGGCACCGGGCCGCGGCCTTATCAGTCGCGATCGTAATCGTGATGGCGCGGCGGCGGGCCGCGGCGCAGCAGCGCCTCAAGCCGGTCAGCGAATTCCTCGCGTTCCTCATCATCCATCGCGGCAATCTGCGCCAGCATCAGATCGCGCACATGGTCGGCCTGCGCATTGACTCGCGCCTGTTGCTGTTCGATCAGGTTTTGAACCAGCGCCGGGTCATAGGGCGTCGCCCGCAGCGCCGCCACAACCTGATCAAAGTCACGGCGCACGGCGCGGCGGTTCTCGCGCAGTTGCCCGACCTCATGCCGCAGCATCTGCCGCATGTGGTCGCGGTCGTCATCGTCAAAAGCAAACCCGTATGGCCCGTAAGCCAACAGATCGCTGCCCGGCTCGCGCGCTTCGGGATGCGGACGTTCGTGGCGCACCACCACCCCGGCGACCGTGCCCACCACCAGCAGGTTCAGCGCCAGAGACAGCGCCAGAACCACCCGGCTCCAACGAAAGGGGGTCTTCTTATCCGGTTGTTGGTCCTGGGTGCTCATGCGCCGCCCTCCACAAGAAATCCGCTGAGGGACGGGATCATGTCCACCACGTCATAGCCGCTGTCGGCACTGCCCGGCCAAACGCTTGCGGTCAGGCTGTCCAGCCCCGCCGGCGCGGCATAGCCGATCCAGACCCCGGCCATCGTCGCCGTTGCCAGCCCGGCCACCGCCGGCCAGCCGCCCAGTTGCGTCAAGACCCGTTGCACCCATCCGGCACGCGGGACCGGCAGCACCACCGGGGCGGGCGGTGCCTGCAAGGCTGCCGCATCGGCCAGAACCCGCGCCATCAGATCGTCTGACGGCACCGGCGCACCGGCGCGGCCTGCCTCAAAGAACTGTTCCAGTTCCTGATCCGTGATCATCGTGTCATCAGCCATGGTGATACCCCAACTCTTCCCGCCGCCCGGCCAAAGCCAAGGCCAGCGCCCGTTTGCCCCGCGCGGTCAGACTTTCGACCGCTTCGGTGCTTATCTCAAGTATATCGGCAATCTCGGGGTTACTC
>NZ_JBFHDW010000207.1:0-4887 GCF_041584535.1 Actibacterium sp.
CGCATCCGCCCCGGCCAGCACTCGCGCCAGCCACGGTGTCAGATCAGGCCCGACCCAGATCACCAGATCGGCCCGCGCCACGGTGCGTGCCTGCGAGGGACGCAGTTGGAAATGATGCGGGTCGGCGCCCGGTGTCAGCAGCAACTCGGGCGTGCCGGTGTCGCCCATCACCAGTGACACCAGCGCGTGCACCGGCGGCAGGTCGGTGACGACGCGCAACGGTTCGGCCCGCGCGGGCAGGCTAAGGAACAGGGCAAGGATAAAGGCAATCAGGCGCATGGTGAGAAAGGTTCTTGTGAACAGGGTGCCAGTCTTGTTATGTAATATCATAACAATTCGCAAGAGGTCTCATGCCCGCCTCCCCCGTGGCTTTTGCCAAGCACGATCATAGCGCCTGTAGCGGCGATATCCTGAAACAGGCCGATGCGTTGGCCCGGACCGAAGGTTTGCGCCTGACGCCGGTGCGGCGGCGCACGTTGGAGATCCTGCTGGAATCGCATCAGGCGCTGGGCGCTTACGAGGTGCTTGAGCGGCTGGCCGAGGACGGGTTCGGGCATCAGCCTCCGGTCGCTTACCGGGCGCTGGAATTTCTGGTCGAACATGGGCTGGTCCACCGTATCCGCCGCCTGAACGCCTTTGCCGCCTGTATGCATCCCGGCAGCCCGCACCGCCCGGTTTTCTTTATCTGCACCGGCTGCGACACCGTGGCCGAGGCCCCCGGCACCGGCGTGGGCGAGGCGATCACCCGCGCTGCGACCACCGTCGGCTTCAGCGTCGAGCGCATGAATGTCGAGGCCGTCGGCCTGTGCCCCGCCTGTCAGGAGTGCACAGCATGAGCCTGATTTCGACCGAAAACCTGACTGTTCGGTTTGGCGGCGCAACGGCGCTGAGCGCGGTCAACATGGCGATTGAGCCGGGCGAGATCGTCACCGTGGTCGGGCCGAATGGCTCGGGTAAATCGACGCTGATGCGGGCGCTGATCGGCGCGATCCCGGCCAGTTCAGGGCGCGTGGTTCGCAAGCCGGGGCTGGTGGTGGGCTATATGCCGCAACGGCTGGCGCTGGACGGGCGGATGCCGATGACGGTGCGGCGGTTCCTGTCGCTGCCGCATCGCCGCAGCCCGGCCGAGGCGCAGGCGGCGCTGGCGCGGGTCGGCGTGCCTGACCTTGGCGGCCAGCAGATGCAAACCCTGTCCGGCGGACAATTCCAGCGGGTGCTGTTGGCGCGGGCGTTGTTGATGAAGCCCGATCTTCTGATCATGGACGAGCCGACGCAGGGGCTGGACCAGCCCGGCACCGCCGCCTTTTACAAGCTGATCGAAGACCTGCGCGCCGAGACCGGTTGCGCGGTGCTGATGGTCAGCCACGATCTGCATGTTGTGATGTCGGCCTCGGACCGGGTGCTGTGCCTGAACGGCCATGTCTGTTGTCAGGGCACACCGCATGTGGTGTCGAACGCGCCGGAATACCGGGCGTTGTTCGGGCTTGGCACCGGCGGGGCGCTGGCGCTGTATCAACACGATCATGACCACGATCACGAAGACTGCGATCACGACCACGATCATAGCCACCACCCCGATCATGCGGAGCACGGCCATGCTGGATGATTTCCTGATCCGCGCCGCCCTCGCCGGGCTGGCAGTTGCCTTGGCCGCAGGGCCGCTGGGGTGTTTCGTGGTCTGGCGCCGGATGGCCTATTTCGGCGAGGCCACCAGCCACGCCGCGATCCTAGGCGTAGCGCTGGCGTTGGCGTTTTCGGCGAACATTTTTGTCGGCACGCTGGCGGTGGCCTTGCTGATGGCGCTGGCGGTGTCGGCGCTGACCGGGCGCGGGCTGGCGATGGACACGACGCTGGGGGTGCTGGCCCATGCGGCGCTGGCCTTTGGTCTGGTGGGGGTGTCGTTCCTGTCGGGGGTGCGGGTCGATCTGAACGCCTATCTGTTCGGCGATATTCTGGCCGTCAGCCGCACCGACCTGATTTATATCTGGGGCGGCGTTGCCGTGGTTCTGGTGCTGGCACTGGCGCTGGTGGTGGCCGTGGCGATCAAGGTCGTGGGCGCGCTGTTGATCGTGGCGATGCTGATCATCCCCGCCGCCGCCGCCCGCGCTGTTTCGCGCAGCCCCGAGGCGATGGCGATCCTGGCGGTGGCGATCGGCGCTGCGTCCAGCCTGGGCGGGCTGGCCTTGTCACTAACGGCGGACACGCCCGCCGGGCCCAGTATTGTGGCCGTCGCGGCGGTATTGTTTGCAATTGTGACCGCAATTTCACTGGCGCTGCGACACAAGATCACGGTTTGACCCATATCAAACGGGCGGAACGGCAATTGCTATATCAGGGATGCGGAAATCCTTGAAAGGCAGCCCCAATGCGTCTGACCACCCGCACCAACATCGCTATGCGCGCCTTGATGTATTGCGCCGCGAATCCCGGTCGTGTCGTGCGCAAATCGGATATTGCCACGGCCTGTAACACCTCGGAAAACCATATGGCGCAGGTGATCAACGCCCTTAGCCATTTCGGCTTGCTGCGCACGACGCGCGGGCGGCATGGTGGCGTGACGCTGGAAAAACCGCCCGAGGATATCTCGGTCGGCGCAGTGTTCCGCGAGATGGAGTCGGGCGTGCCGTTCATCGAATGTCTGGCCAAGGATGAAAACACCTGTCCGCTGGCCGATTTCTGCTCGCTGCGCGATGTGCTGTGCGGGGCGCTGGCCGAGTTTTACAAGGCGCTGGACAAGGTCTCGCTGGCCGATCTGGTCTCGGGGAACGCCCGGCTGAAGGAAACGCTGGCGCTGCATTAGCGAAAGGTTTTCAACCGGCTTTGCGGCGGCTAGGCTTTGGCCAAGCCGCAGAGGAAAGCCCGTTGTCCGATCCGATCACCGATCCAACCGAATTTCTGCGCGACCTGTTCGCCGCCGCGGTTCAGGCCGCCGACCCGATGCGCCGCATCCCCAAAGCCTTGCCGCCCCGGCCCGCAGGCCGCGTGGTGGTGATCGGCGCGGGCAAGGCCTCGGCCCGTATGGCCGAAGCGGTCGAGGCCGCGTGGGGCCCGCAACAGGGGCTGGTCATTACCCGTTACGGATACGAGCGTCCGACCAAAGGCATCGAGATCGCGCAGGCCGCGCATCCGGTGCCGGACGCGGCGGGCGTCGCGGCGACCCGGCGGATGCTGGATCTGCTGGCGGGGCTGGGGCCGGACGATTTCGTTCTGGCGCTGATTTCAGGCGGGGGGTCGGCCTTGCTGATCGCGCCAGCGGGCGACATCACGCTTGAGGAAAAACAAGCGCTGACCGCCGATCTGTTGGCCAGCGGCGCGCCGATCGGCCAGATCAATAGCATTCGCAAGGAATTGTCGGCGGTCAAAGGCGGGCGACTGGCGGCGGCGGCCTATCCGGCGCGGATGCTGGCGCTGATGATTTCGGATGTGCCGGGTGACGATCCGTCAGACATTGCCAGCGGCCCCACGGTCGGCCATCGCGGCGATCCGGCGCTGGCGTTAGAGACCTTGCAGCATTGGGGCGTCACGCCACCGCCAGCGATTGCGGCGTTCCTTGCGGCGGGGGGCGATCCCCTGGCCCCCGACGATCCGCGCCTGTCAAAGGTTGAAAACCGCATCATCGCCGCCCCGGCGCAATCGCTTGAGGCGGCACAGGCGCTGGCGGTCGCGGCGGGATGCACGACCCGCATTCTGGGCGACGATCTGGAGGGCGAGGCGCGCGAACTGGCCGAAACCCACGCGGCGCTGGCGCGGGAAATCGCCGCCAGTCTGCAACCGGGCGATGCGCCGGTGCTGTTGTTGTCGGGCGGCGAATGCACCGTGACCCGGCGCGGTGACGGGGTCGGCGGGCCGAACGCCGAATACTGCCTTGCGATGGCACTGGCATTGGACGGGGCGCCGGGGATCTGGGCGCTGGCCTGTGACACCGACGGGGTCGATGGCGCCGCCGAGGTGGCAGGCGCGGTGATCGGCCCGGATACGCTAAGCCGTGGCCCGTCCGCCCGCGCGGCGCTGGACGCCAATGACAGCCACAGCTTTTTCGCCACCTTGGGCGATCAGGTGGTTCCGGGGCCGACCCTGACCAATGTGAACGACTTTCGCGCAGTGCTGATTGTGCCGCAATTCTAAGCACTTGCCCGGATCGCGGCGCCAAGCGGCCGGATTTCCTTGTTCTTGACCAGCATTTTGCCGACTCTGGGCGGGCCGCTGAAAAAGACATGAGAATGACCGCACCGCCGCCGACCCTAAGCATGAAACTGGCCGACCTGATTGGCCGGATCTATCCCGACCTTGATGCCGACGATCTGTCCGCCAAGGTGATCAAAGCCTTCTGGCCCGACGATATCGGCCACCGCAAACGGGCGCGGGTGCCGGGGAACAAGCTGTGGTCGTCGCGCGATGCGATGGTCATTACCTATGGCAATTCTCTGGTGGACGGTCAGCACAAGCCGCTGGATTTGCTGAACGATTTCTTGAATCGCTATCTGGGTGACACGCTGAACGCGGTGCATATCCTGCCGTTTTTCCCGTTCACCTCGGACGATGGGTTCGCGGTGACGGACTATCGCTCGGTCAACAGCCATCTGGGCGATTGGGCCGACATTCGCCGTATCGCGGGCGAGTTCAAACTGATGTCCGATCTGGTGCTGAATCATGTCTCCAGTCAGGGCACATGGTTCAACGAATACCTTCAGGGCCACGCGCCCTATGACCGGTTCTTTTTTGAGGCCCGGCCCGACGATGATCTGAGCTCGGTCGTTCGGCCGCGCACCACGCCCTTGCTGCGCGAGGTGCATACCGCCAACGGCGTGCGCCATGTCTGGTGCACCTTCAGCCACGATCAGGTCGATCTGGATTTCCGCAATCCCGAGGTGCTGCTGGAATTCCTGC
>NZ_JBFHDW010000208.1:0-4871 GCF_041584535.1 Actibacterium sp.
ATCAGGCTGCCTTCGGCCTGCACCGCCTCGCAGATCGGGCGCAGGTCAAGCGCTTCTTCCGGGTCATCGATTCTCGGACCTTCTGGATCGAATATGCCCTCGGCTTTGGGCGAAAACCCGCCGGTGACCAGAATCGCCGCCTCCCCCCGCGCCCGCTCAGAGTAAAAAGCGACCTGTTTGGCTATGCCGTCAGGCTCGGTTTCCAACCGCGTGTGCATCGACCCCATGATGACACGATTTCGCAATGTATGCTGGCCTGCGCGGATGGGCGAGAGCATGGTTTCAAAGCTTCCATCTGGTCTATTTTTCACTTTGGTTCTCCTCCTCAAAACTGCACTTGATATACATTCTAACATTTGTTAGATTTTTGGAAAGAAGATTTTCGCTCACGAGGAGGAGCACCGATGCAATTCCAGCCTACAGACGATCAGAAGGCGTTTCGCGAGACCGCAAAGCGCTTCGCAACTGAAAGGCTTTCGCCCACATATCAAGAACGCGCCAGCGGCCATACATTCGACCGTGCGCTGATCAAGGAGATGGGCGCACTGGGGCTGATCGGGGCCGATCTGCCCGAGGAATTCGGGGGTCTCGGCGAAAGCTCTGTCACGTCAGGGCTGATCGTCGAAGAGATCGCCTATGCCGATTTCAACGCAAGTTACGTGCAGCTTCTGGGCTCTCTCATGGGCGGAATGGTTGCCAAACATGCCTCCAAGGACATCGCGTCGGAATGGGTGCCCAAGGTTGTTTCGGGTGATGCGGTCATTGGCCTGGGCCTGACAGAGCCGCGCGGCGGTTCGGATGCGGCGAACCTGATTCTGAGGGCCGAGAAATCCGGCAACGGCTGGCGGCTGAACGGTGAAAAGACATCCATGAGTTTTGCCAGTCAGGCGGATGCGGCGGTCGTCTTTGCCCGTACCGGCGATCCTGACGGCGGCTCACGCGGGGTCAGCGCCTTTTTCGTCGATCTGAACCAGGAAGGCATCAAGCGCACCCATTTTGACGACATCGGCACCAAGCCTGTCGGGCGCGGCTCGGTTTTCTTTGACGATGTTTTCGTGCCGGCTGAAAACATGATGGCGGAACAGGACCGTGCCTTTGGCACGATCATGGCGGGCTTCGACTATTCCCGCGCACTGATCGGGCTGGAGTGCCTGGGGGCCGCGCAAGCGTCGGTGGATGAAACCTGGGCCTACGTTCAGGAGCGCGAGGCATTCGGAGCCCCGATCGTGCAGTATCAGGGTGTCAGCTTTCCCTTGGCCGAGGCCGAGACCCAACTGACCATGATGCGCCAGCTTTGCTATTACACGCTGGACCTGCGCGACCGTGGCCTGCCCCACACCTCTCAGGCCGCCATGTGCAAATGGTACCTGCCCAAAACCGCCTGCGAGATCCTGCACCAGTGCCTGATCCTGCACGGACATTACGGCTACACCACCGACCTGCCCCACCACCAGCGCTACAACGATGTGCTCGGCTTGCAGATCGGTGACGGCACCGCGCAGATCCAGAAGCTGGTGATCGCCCGCGAGAAGGTCGGTCGCATGGCGCTGCAGTATGACAAGAAGGCGAAGGGAGCCTCGAAATGAGCGACCCCATCCTCGTCACTTCCGAGGGCAACACCGGCATCATCGAACTGGCCCGCCCCGAGAAATTCAATTGCCTGTCACTTGAGGTGCATGAGCGTATTTCTGTCGCGCGTGCGGAATTCGAGGCGAACCCCGCTATTCGGGCGATCCTCATCCGGGCGCAGGGCAAGCACTTTTGCACCGGTGCCGATCTGGTGGAAGTGAAAGGTAAATTGAACGATCCCGCCGCGCTGGACCATTTCATCGCCTTTGGCATGAAAAACCTGCGTGCGCTCGAAACCTCCTCCCTCCCTGTCGTAGTCGCAGTGCAGGGGTTGTGTCTGGCCGGCGGGATCGAACTGATGCTGGCCTGCGACGTGTGCTTTGCGGCCGAAAGCGCCCAGTTTGGCGATCAGCATGCGCAATTCGGGCTGATTCCCGGTTGGGGTGGCTCGCAGCGGCTGACGCGGTTGATGGGGCAGCGCCGGGCGCTCGACCTGATGTTCTCGGCCCGCTGGCTCAAGTCGGACGAGGCCAAAGAGGCCGGCCTGGTCAACTACATCGTGCCGGATGCGGACCTGCACAAGATCTCGCTGGAATACTGCCAGAAGATCGCCACCCGCTCGCGTCCCGGCATCGCCGAGATGAAGCGGTTGGCGCGCGAAGGTGCGGACCTTGGTATCGACCAGCAGATGCGGCTTGAGCGCGATGCCGCGGTGCGTGCACTGCCCAGCGATGACGTGGCCGAGGGCCTCGACGCATTCGAGAACCGGCGCGCCCCCGAATTCAAGGCCTGAGGACGAAACATGGATTTCATTTTGAACGACGAACAACGCCAGATTTACGAGTATGGCGGCCAGCTGGCGCAGAAATACGACAATGCGTATTGGCTGGACCACGCGCGCAGGCATGAGTTCCCGCACGAGATGTTCAAGCAGATTGCCGATGACGGTTTCCTGGGCATCATGGTGCCCGAGGAATTCGGCGGCGCGGGCCTTGGTATGACCGAAATGGCCCTGTTCATGGAGGGCACCGCCAATCACGGCATTCCGCTTTTGATGATGGTGGTCGGGCCGACCATGTCGCTGGCCCATATCGCCAGCCACGGGAGCGAGTTCCACAAGAAAGAACTGCTGCCGGCTGCCTGCCGCGGTGATATCCAGTTCTGTTTCGCGATCACCGAACCGGGGGCCGGGTCGAACACGATGAAGGCCACTACGCTGGCCAAGCGTCGAGGCAACCGGTTCAGCCTGTCGGGCGAAAAGACCTTCATCACCGGGGCCGAAGTGGCCGACTACTGCCTCGTGGTGGCGCGGACCAAACCGCATACCGAGGTCAGCCGCAAGACCGACGGCTTTACCCTGTTCGCCGTGGATCTGAAGAAAAAAGGCGTCCACAAGCAGCGGGTGAAGATCTCGATCCCCCTGCCCGAGGAGCAGTGGACACTGTTCTTCGACGATGTGGATCTCGGCCCCGAGGATGTGGTCGGCGAGGTGGACGAAGGGTTCTCGATCCTGTTCGACAGCCTCAACCCCGAGCGTATTATCCTGGCCGCCTTGTGCTGCGGCATCGGCCGGTTCGCCCTGAACAAGGGCGTGGCCTATGCCTCCGAGCGCAATGTGTTCGGCCAACCCATCGGTGCGCACCAGGGCGTGCAGCATCCGATGGCCAAGGCGCATACGGCAGTCGAAATGGCCAGTCTGATGACCCGGCGCGCGGCATGGGAGTTCGACAACAAGCTGCCTGCCGGTGCGTCGTCGAACATGGCGAAATATGCCGCCGCCGAAGCCGGGATCGAAGCGGTCGACGCGGCGCTTCAGGCGCATGGTGGATCGGGCTTTACCGAAGATACGGGACTTTACGAAATGTACCCGCTGGTCCGCCTGCTGCGCACAGCGCCGGTGAACCGCGAACTGTGCCTGAGCTTTATCGGCGAAAAGGTCATGGGCCTGCCACGATCCTATTGATCGCCACGGCTAGGAACGGAGAACGACATGCAATTTGGAATGCGCTTCCGGCGGGAGGATGCCGCCGACAAGGTAAATGATCGCTTCTGGCACGCGATCGAGGGCACGCCGCTCGACGAGGTGCGCCGTATTCAGGAAGAGCGACTGCGCGATCAGATGGCCTATCTCAAGGCAAACTCGACTTTCTATCAGGAGAAGTTCGCGAAAGCCGGTGTGGAATTCGACGATATCCGCACCATCGAAGACCTGCAGAAACTGCCCTATACCTACAAGACCGAGATCCGCGAAAGCCTGGCCGCCGATCCGCCGTTCGGCAAACACCGCGCCGCGCCCATGTACGAGATCATCCAAATGCAGGCATCGTCGGGCACGACCGGCAGCCCCTCATATGTGGCCCTGACCGAATCCGACGCCGAAATGTGGCACGAGATGACGGCACGCTGTTTCTTTGCCAATGGCGTGCGGCCGGGCGACATGGTGCTGCACGCGTTTTCGCTCGCCAAGGGCTTTGTCGGCGGCATCCCCGTGATGCAGGGATTGCAGTACATGGGCACGATCGATGTCCCGGTGGGCGCCGATGGCGGTGCGGAACGGCTGCTGCGCGCCTGCGCCGACACCCGCACGCGTTGCGTGGTCGGCGCCCCGAACTTTGTGCTGCACCTGGCCGAAAAGGCTCCCGAGGTACTTGGCTGCAAGGCCAGCGAACTGGGTATCGAGCGCGTGATCGTCGGCGGCGAACCCGGCGGCGGCATTCCCGCAATTCGGGCAAAGATCGAAAAGGCCTGGGGTGCGAAATGCACCGAGATGCTGGGCGGCACCGATCTGGGCGTGACATACTGGGCCGAGTGCGACGCCCAGTCGGGTATGCACATGGTCAACATGGATTATGTCCTGACCGAGCTGCTCGACCCGGAGAGCGGCAGGATCATTCCCTGGAAAAAAGGCGCAGAAGGCGAGATGGTCTATACCGCGCTCGGCCGCCAGGCGAGCCCGCTCGTGCGGTTCCGGTCAGGCGATTATATCGAAGTGATCGATACCGAATGCTCCTGCGGCCGCACCGGACCGAAGATCCGCTGCACCGGCCGCACCGACGACATGCTGATCGTGCGCGGGGCCAATGTCTTCCCGTCGGCGATCAACAGCATCGTTACCGAAATGGTGCCGGACACCAACGGCGTCATGCGCATCGTGGCCGATTTCGAGGGCCATACCACGCAGGGCGCGCTGACGGTGATTGTCGAACGCGGCCCCGGTCGTGATCCGGCCGATGACGCCGCCCTCAAGAAGAAGATCGAGCAACGCCTGCGCGACGCGCTTGTCTTCAAGGCCGACGTTCACC
>NZ_JBFHDW010000209.1:0-4852 GCF_041584535.1 Actibacterium sp.
ATCGCCAGCGCGTTGCCCTGACTTTCCTTGCCGCCAAAGCCGCCGCCCATCCGGCGGACCTCGACCCGAACGGCGTTCATATGGGCGCCCAGCGCATGAGCGACCTTGTGTTGGATCTCGCTTGGGTGCTGGGTTGAGCTGTGCACCAGCATATCGCCGCCTTCTTGCGGCACTGCCAGCGCGGCCTGACCTTCCAGATAGAAATGTTCCTGCCCGCCCATTTCGATCACGCCGTCGATCTGGTGCGACGCGGTGTCGATGGCTGCGGCGGCATCGCCGATCTGATAAATGCGCGGGCCTTCCTCGAACCGGCTGTCGGCGGCCAGCGCCTGTTCGATGGTCAGCAGCGCGGGCAAGGCGTTATAGGTGATCTTGCCCAGACGCGCGGCCTTGCGGGCGGCCAGATGGCTGTCGGCCACGACCAGAAACACCGGCTGGCCCAGATAGAACACCTGATCCACCGCCAAAAGCGGCTCGTCATGGGCCGAGGGCGAGCAATCCGGCATCTGGTCGAAATCTTCGGCCGACAGCACCGCGATCACCCCCGGCGCGGCGCGCACGGCGGAAAGGTCGATGCTGGTGATCGCGCCATGGGCGATCTCGGACAGGCCAAAGGCCAGATGCACGGCGTTGGCCGGGGTCGGGATGTCATCGACATAGCGCGCCTGACCGGTCACATGCAGGGGCGCGGCGTCATGCGGCAGGGGTTTGGTCACGCTCATGCCCGCACCTCCAGCACATTTGTGGCGCTGCCCTGATCCTCAAGGAAATAGCGGGTCAGCAGGTTGCGCGCGGTGGTCAGGCGATAGGCGGCACTGGCCCGCATGTCGCTGAGCGGCGCGAAATCCTGCGCCCAAAGCTCGGCGGTGGCGTCAACCGTGGCTAGGCTCCACGGCTGGCCGATCAGGGCGGCCTCGACCGCGCTGGCGCGTTTCGGAATGCCCGCCATGCCGCCAAAGGCGATGCGGGCGGCGGTCACGATGCCATCGCTGACGGTGAGGTTGAAACAGCCGCACAGCGCCGAGATATCCTGATCGAACCGCTTGGAAAGCTTATAGCATTTCAGCCGGTCGTCCTGACGCGGGATGCTGACCGCTTCGACGAATTCGCCGGGGGCGCGGTCCTGTTTGCCATAGTCCAGAAAGAAATCCTCAAGCGCGATCACCCGCCGCGTGTCGCCCTTGCGCAGGTGCAGGCGGGCGTCCAGCGCGATCAGCGCCGGAGGGCTGTCGCCGATGGGCGAGCCATTGGCGATATTGCCGCCAACCGTCGCGGCATTGCGCACCTGGGTCGAGCCATAGCGGCGGATCATTTCAGCAAAACCCGGATGATAAGGCGCAATCGCCGTGCCCAGATCGGTGATCGTGACCGCAGCGCCGATCAGAATATCGGTCGCGCCGATCTCGATATGCTGCAGGTCGGTGCAGCCCGACAGAAACGCCACAGGACCCAGATCGCGCAATTGCTTGGTGACCCAAAGGCCGACATCGGTGGCGCCGCCGATCAGCGTGCCGTTGGGGTTGGCCGCATACCACGCCGCCAGCGCGTCGGACGAGCGCGGCAGGGCAGCATTGGCGGGGATGGTGCCCAGCTTGCCCAGATCCTCGGCCATCCATTCGGGCACCGGCGCGGCCTCGGCGGCCTCGGCGGCGCGGATGATCGGCGCATAACCGGTGCAGCGGCACAGGTTCCCGGCCAGTTGATCGTTGTAATTGGTGGCACCGGTCTTGTGCGCGGTGGCCATCGACATCACGAAACCCGGCGTGCAAAAGCCGCATTGGCTGCCGTGCAGGTCGATCATCGCCTGTTGCACCGGGTGCAGGCTGCCA
Organism: Actibacterium sp.; assembly: GCF_041584535.1. Taxonomy (GTDB): domain Bacteria; phylum Pseudomonadota; class Alphaproteobacteria; order Rhodobacterales; family Rhodobacteraceae; genus Actibacterium_D. The sequence continues at coordinate 1,830 of NZ_JBFHDW010000209.1, forward strand.
TCGGGGCCGGACAGGCCTTCGACCGTGCGCACCGCCTTGCCGTTCAATTGCGGCAGGAGCAGGATGCAGGCATTCAATGCGCGGCTGCCGTCCTGATCGGTGATCATCACGGTGCAAGCGCCGCAATCGCCTTCGTTGCAGCCTTCTTTCGTGCCGGTCAGGCCGCGCCGAGTGCGCAGCCAGTCCAATAAGGTTTCCGTTTCCGGCGCATCCGTCAGATGCACCCGCTCTCCGTTCAGAAGAAACGCGATATTCATTCGCGTAGAACCCGCCGCCTTACCAGCCGTATTGCCCCAAAATGCGCGTCCTCGATGCGGCGTAGAAAACACGCGGAGATATGACCCATCCAGCAAAGCGGTAACCGCCGCGCTTGGCAAGGTTCACGTGGATCAGCATGCACCATTTTACACCGATTGGTCAAAAAATATGCGCCTGCGGGGGTGCAAGGGGCGGATTTTACCGGAAATCCGGCAATGACGCTGAAAGAGATATTGTGATAACAACCACTTAGCGATCTGCCCGAATTCAGGCGCTAAAGGGTTCCGGCCAGTGCTTCGAGTTGCCTCGTCGCGATGTCCCAGCCTTGGTGAAAGCCCATTTCCTCATGCTTTGCGCGATCTTCCGCCGTGGCATGCAGCACACGGGCGACATAGCGGGTGCCGTTTTCGGACGGATCGAAGGTTATGACTGCGGTCATGAAACCAGCGCCGCTGGGGCGGAACCCTGCATGCAGGGAATCGGTAAAAGCGATCCGGCCTGCCGGATCGGCGATCAGATAGCTGCCGTCGTTCGACAATTCGGTGCCATCTGGCAACCGCATCAGCGTATAGAACCGACCACCGGGCCGTGGGTCCAGCACCGCCTTGGGCACGGTGACCGGGGCCGGGCAGAACCATTGTTTCAACAGGTCGGCCTCGGTCCAGCAGCGATACAGTGCCTCGGGCGATGCGTTGAGCGTCCGCACCAGTTCAAGATCGGTTTCGGGGTTGAATGTGATAGGCATGCGGACCTCGGGCTGGAATGAGGGACGTCGTCTTTTCAACCATAGCCCCCCGGCCTCCAAAGCCGCCAATCAAAACTTCGCTTTTGCGCCGGTCACTATGTGCTTTTCGAAGCCGGAGGCGCTGATTAGGATGCGGCCATGACCAATCAGCCTCGATTCATCCATTTGCGCCTGCACACCGAATATTAGTTGCTGGAAGGCGCGGTGCGGGTGAAAAAGCTGCCCGACATGTGCAAGGCTGCCGGGATGCCTGCGGTGGCGGTGACCGACACCAACAATCTGTTCGCGGCACTGGAATTTTCGGTTGGCGCCGCGGGGGCCGGTATTCAGCCGATCATCGGCTGTCAGGTCGATCTGGACTATGACCCGCAGGCGCCGGGGGAAAAGCCGCGCGGCGCGGCACCGGTGGTTCTGCTGGCCCAGAACGAGGCCGGGTATGTCAACCTGATGAAGCTGAACTCGTGCTTGTATCTGGATGCCGGGGGCGAGTTGCCCAAGGTCACACTGGATGAGCTTGAACACTATTCAGACGGGCTGATCTGCCTGTCGGGCGGCCCCAATGGCCCGGTGGGCAAGCTGTTGCAGGCCGGTCAGCGCCCCAAGGCCGAGGCTTTGATGACCCGGCTGGCGCAGATCTATCCGGATCGGCTGTATGTCGAATTGCAACGCCATCCCGGCGAGGCCGGCCTGCCGCCCGCGGAAACCGCGACCGAGCGCGGTCATATTGAGATGGCCTATGCGATGGGCCTGCCGCTGGTGGCGACCAATGACGTCTATTTCCCGAAATCCGAGATGTATGAGGCGCATGACGCGCTGATCTGTATTGCCGAGGGCGCTTATGTCGATCAGCAAGGGCCGCGCCGCCGCCTGACGGCCCAGCATTATTTCAAGACCCCCGAGGAAATGGCGACCCTGTTCGCCGATCTGCCCGAGGCGCTGGAAAATACCGTCGAGATCGCCCGCCGCTGTGCTTACAAGGCCGAAAAACGCGACCCGATCCTGCCGAAATTCGCCGATGACGAGGTGGACGAACTGCGGCGGCAGGCCAAGGAAGGTCTGGCCGCGCGTCTGGCGGTGATCCCGCATGCGGCCTCGGTCGAGGAATACGAGAAACGGCTGGAATTCGAGCTGGGCATCATCGAGGGCATGGGCTTTCCCGGCTATTTCCTGATCGTGGCCGACTTTATCAAATGGGCCAAGGATCACGATATTCCGGTCGGGCCGGGGCGGGGGTCGGGTGCGGGGTCGCTGGTGGCCTATGCGCTGACGATCACCGACCTTGACCCGCTGCGCTATAGCCTGCTGTTCGAACGGTTCCTGAACCCCGAACGGGTGTCGATGCCCGACTTCGACATCGACTTTTGCATGGACCGCCGCGAAGAGGTGATCCGCTACGTTCAGGAAAAATACGGCCGCGACAAGGTCGGGCAGATCATCACCTTCGGTGCGCTGCTGTCCAAGGCGGCGGTGCGCGACGTGGGCCGGGTATTGCAGATGCCCTACGGGCAGGTGGACCGCCTGTCCAAGCTGATCCCGGTCGAAGGGGTCAAGCCGGTGTCGATCGCCCAGGCCCTGATAGACGAGCCGCGCCTGCGCGAAGAGGCCCGCGCCGAAGAGGTGGTCGATCGCCTGCTGACCTATGGCCAACAGGTTGAGGGGCTGCTCAGAAACGCCTCGACCCACGCGGCGGGCGTGGTGATCGGCGACCGGGCGCTCGACGAGCTGGTGCCGCTCTACCAGGACCCGCGGTCGGACATGCCGGTCACTCAATTCAATATGAAGTTCGTCGAGAAGGCAGGACTGGTGAAGTTCGACTTCCTCGGCCTGAAGACGTTGACCGTGCTGGCACGGGCGGCTGCGTTGCTGAAACGCCGTGATATCGCCGTTGACCTGTCGCAGCTGCCGCTCGACGACGCGCCGACCTACGAGATGCTGTGTCGCGGCGACACAACCGGGGTGTTCCAGTTGGAAAGCTCCGGCATGCGCGACGTCATTCGCAAGCTCAAGCCGGACCGCTTCG
>NZ_JBFHDW010000210.1:0-4850 GCF_041584535.1 Actibacterium sp.
AAGTCCCGCGCATATGCCCGGTTTTCGTGCAGTTTCCCTCTGTGCCCACTTGCCCTGAAGCCCCGCTTGACCTAGAGGGGGCCGGACGAAAATTTGCAGGGGCTAGCAATGCCGCTTCTGGTTATGAAATTCGGCGGCACGTCCGTGGCCGATCTGGACCGCATCAAGAATGCGGCCGAAAAGGTCCGGCGTGAAGTCGAGCGCGGATATAATGTCATCGTCATCGTTTCGGCGATGTCGGGCAAAACCAATGAACTGGTTGGCTGGGTCGAAAAGACTTCGCCGCTGTATGACGCGCGTGAATATGACGCCGTTGTCAGCTCGGGCGAGAATGTGACCGCCGGCCTGATGGCGCTGACGCTGCAGGAAATGGATGTTCCGGCGCGCAGCTGGCAAGGCTGGCAAGTGCCGATCAACACCACCTCGGCCCATGCTGCCGCGCGCTTTGTGTCGATCCCCAGCGAAAATATCGACGCCAAGTTCAACGAAGGCATGAAGGTTGCCGTGATCGCCGGGTTCCAGGGCCTTAGCCCCGAGGGCCGGATCACCACACTGGGCCGTGGCGGCAGCGATACCACCGCCGTGGCCTTTGCCGCCGCATTCGGCGCCGAGCGCTGTGACATTTATACCGACGTGGACGGCATCTATACGACCGACCCGCGCATCACCGAAAAAGCCCGCAAACTGGACAAGATCGCGTTTGAGGAAATGCTGGAACTGGCCAGCCTTGGCGCCAAGGTTCTGCAAACCCGCTCGGTCGAGCTGGCGATGCGCTATAATGTGCGTCTGCGGGTGCTGTCCAGCTTTGAGGATACTGACGAAAATTCCGGCACGCTGGTCTGCTCGGAGGAGGAAATCATGGAAAGCAAAGTTGTCTCTGGTGTCGCCTATTCGCGCGACGAGGCGAAAATGACCCTGCTCTCGGTCGCCGACCGCCCCGGCATCGCCGCCGCCGTGTTCGGCCCGCTGGCCGAGGCTGGCGTCAACGTCGATATGATCGTCCAGAACATCAGCGAAGAAGGCCGCACCGACATCACCTTCTCGTGCCCGGTCAATCAGGTTGCCCGCGCCGAGCAAGCCGTGAAAAAGGCTCATGATGCCGGTCACATCAATTTCCACGAACTGGTCGCGGATACAGATGTGGCCAAGGTTTCGGTCGTGGGCATCGGGATGCGCAGCCATGCGGGCGTCGCAAGTGCCATGTTCAAGGCACTGTCTGCTGAAGGGATCAACATCAAGGTGATCTCGACCTCGGAAATCAAGATTTCCGTGCTGATCGACCGGAAATATATGGAACTTGCCGTGCAAGCCCTCCATGATGCTTTTGGACTCGACAAAGCAGCCTGATTGACGGGGGCAAATGCCCGAACGCAGCGACAGTGAAAGCGAAAGCCGCAAGTTGCTTAGGCGCTTGCGGGACACTCTTGCCGAGGCCGGCAAGGGTCAGGAACGGCTTGACCGCATCACACATATCATCGCGGACTCGATGCGCACCGAGGTGTGCTCGATCTATCTGTTCCGCGATCCCGAGACTTTGGAACTGTGCGCAACCGAGGGCCTGAAGGCCGAGGCCGTGCACAAAACCCGGATGCGGGTCGGCGAAGGTCTGGTCGGCCGGGTCGCCCGTGAACAGCGTTCCATCAACACCGGTAACGCCCCCGCCGAAAAGGGTTTCCGCTATATGCCCGAGACCGGCGAGGAAATTTATTCCTCGTTCCTTGGCGTGCCGATTCAGCGGCTGGGCGAACGGCTGGGCGTTCTGGTTGTGCAGTCGAAAATCGCGCGGCAATTCTCGGATGACGAAGTTTACGCGCTGGAAGTCGTGGCGATGGTTCTGGCCGAGATGACCGAACTGGGCGCCTTTGTCGGCGATGATCCGTCGATGGCAGCGCTGCACCAGCGGCCGGTAATGTTCCGCGGCAGCGTCGGGCAAGAGGGCGTGGCCGCCGGCCATGTCTGGCTGCACGAACCGCGCGTGGTCATCACCAACCTTGTTGCCGACGATCCCGATGTCGAACGCGACCGCCTGCGGCAGGCGGTGGATCAGTTGCGCGTATCGGTGGACGACATGCTGACGGTGGCTGGCTCGGGCGACAGCGAGCAGATGGAAGTGCTGGAAGCCTACCGCATGTTCGCCAACTCGCGCGGCTGGATGCGCCGGATGGAAGAAGACATCGACCGCGGCCTGTCCGCCGAGGCCGCTGTCGAAAAGGAACAATCCGCCGCCCGCGCCCGGATGGAAACCGTGCCCGACCCCTATTTGCGGGAACGGCTACAGGATCTGGACGACCTGTCGAACCGGCTGTTGCGGATCCTGACCGGCCAGGGCGCGGAAACCGGTGCCTCGATGCCGCTGGACCCGATCCTGATCGCCCGCAACATCGGCCCCGGCGAATTGCTGGCCTATGGCCGCAAGCTGAAAGGCATCGTGCTGGAAGAAGGCTCGGTCGGCAGCCACGCCGCGATCGTCGCGCGGGCGCTGGCGATTCCGCTGGTCATCCATGCCGAACGCATCACCACCGAGGCTTTGAACGGCGATCATGTCATGGTCGACGGCGAACAAGGTATCGTGCATCTGCGGCCCGAGGACAGCGTCGCCAGTGCCTTTCGCGACAAGATGGCGATGCAGGCCAAGGCGCTGCAACGCTATGTGTCGATCCGCAAGAAACCGGCGCTGACGCTGGATGGCCAGACTGTCGCGCTGCATATGAATGCCGGTCTGATGGCCGATCTGCCGTCGCTGGAAAGCTCGGGCGCCGAGGGCGTCGGCCTGTTCCGCACCGAATTGCAATTCCTGATCCGCAGTCAGGTGCCGCGGCGCGCCGAACTGGCGGCGCTTTACTCAAAGGTGCTGGATTCAGCAGGCGGCAAGCGCGTGGCGTTCCGAACGCTGGATATCGGTTCGGACAAGGTGCTGCCCTATATGAAGCGCGAGGAAGAGCCGAACCCGGCCCTTGGCTGGCGCGCAATCCGCGTCGGTCTGGACAAATCCGGCGTCATGCGGATGCAGCTTCAGGCGCTGATCCGCGCGGCGGGTGAACGGCCCCTGACCATCATGTTCCCGTTCGTGGCCGAGGCCTCGGAGTTCTTCGAGGCGCGCGGCCATCTGGACCATGTGATGAAACAGGAACGCAAGCTGGGCCGCCCGGTTCCCGATAAGGTCGAAGTCGGCGCCATGCTGGAAACCCCCAGCCTTGCCTTTGCGCAGGACAGCTTTTTTGACGCGGTCGATTTCATCTCGATCGGCGGCAACGACCTGAAACAGTTTTTCTTCGCCGCCGACCGCGAGAACGAGCGCGTGCGCCGGCGCTATGACACGCTGAACATCAGTTTCCTGCACTTCCTTGAAACCATCGTCAAACGCTGTGACGCGGCGGGCACATCGCTGTCGTTCTGCGGCGAAGACGCGGGCCGCCCGATCGAGGCCCTGTGTCTGGCGGCGATCGGGTTCCGGATGATGTCGATGCGCCCGGCCTCGATCGGGCCGGTCAAGCATCTGCTGCGCAAGGTCGATCTGACGGAACTGCGCGGCGTGATCGACGATGCCGCCCGCAGCGGGCGGGCCTCGGCCCGGTCGTCGGTGATCGAATATCTCAGCAAGGGCGGCTGGGCGCTGTAAGCCCCCGTCAACCTGCCTTGGGATCGGGGACAAAGCGCGTCACCGGCCCGGTCACCCCTTGCCATGCGCCATCGGTCAGCTCGATCCCCAGCACCCGGTCGGGGTTGGTCGGCGGCGGCATCTCGACGCCCTGCAATTTCGAGAACCCGAACCGGCTGTAATAGGGCGCATCGCCGACCAGCATCACCCGGCCCCAGCCCTCAGCCGCCGCGCGGTCCAGCGATTTCTGGATCAGGAACGCGCCCAGACCTTCGCCCTGATGGGTCGGGTGCACCGCCACAGGCCCCAGCAACAGCGCGGTCTTGTCCCCGACCAGAACCGGCCAATAGCGGATCGCCCCGGCAACTATATTCATCTCGTCGCGGGCGACGATGCACAGCTCGGGCACCGGCGGGACATTGTCACGCAGCCGGTATGACGACAGGGCCTCGCGCCCCGGCGCAAAGCACAGATCATACAGTGCCTCGACTTCCCACCAGTCGGCTGATTGTTCCTGCTCCAGACGGATCACGCCCTGCCTCGTTCACATTCTTGCTGGAAACCGGCGTAACACGGGGCTAGGTCTTGGGCAAACAGGACGACAACGGGAAGGCGCTCAAATGTTCTATCGACCCGAAGATGGCCACGGTCTGCCGCATAATCCGTTCAACGCGATTATCGCGCCGCGCCCGATTGCGTGGGTTGCAAGCCGGGGCGCGAACGGACAGGACAATCTGGCGCCGTTCAGCTTTTTCAACGGCGCGGCATATTCGCCGCCGCAGGTGATGTTCTCGACCACCGCTGGCAAGGCCGATGGCAGTTCCGATAAGGACACGCTGGCCAATATCCGCGAAACCGGGGTGTTCTGCATCAACATCGTCGAATTTCCCATGCTTGAGAAAATGAACGAGACCTCGGGCCCGTGGGGCCGCGATGTGGACGAGTTCGAAAAGGCCGGGATCGACAAGGCCGACTGCGCGACGATTGCCTGCGCGCGGGTGGCCGGGGCGCCCGCCAGTCTGGAGTGCAAGATGACGCAGATCGTCCAGATCGAGGGCAAGGCCAACCGCGTGGTGTTCGGTCAGGTCACCGGCGTGCATCTGCGCGACGATTGCATGCGCGACGGCATGTTCGACATCACCCGCTTTGATGCGATTTGTCGTCTGGGCTATCGCGATTACGCCCACTTGGGCCAGCTGTTCTCGCTCAGGCGTCCGGGCGAGTAGGCCGTCGCGGCGGTGGCGGCGGCGGC
>NZ_JBFHDW010000211.1:0-4798 GCF_041584535.1 Actibacterium sp.
ACCAGAACCGACAGGTTGAAATTGCGCAAGCGCGCCGGGTCTTGCTTGGCGGTAATGAATTGCTCGATATCGGGGTGGTCGCAGCGCATCGTCGCCATCATCGCGCCACGGCGGCTGCCGGCCGACATGATGGTGCGGCACATCGCGTCCCAGACATCCATGAACGACAGCGGCCCCGAAGCATCCGCCGCCACGCCTTTGACCCCGGCCCCGCGCGGGCGGATGGTCGAAAAATCATAGCCGATGCCGCCGCCCTGCTGCATGGTCAGTGCGGCCTCTTTCAGCATGTCGAAAATGCCGCCCATGCTGTCGGGAATTGTGCCCATGACAAAGCAGTTGAACAGCGTCACCGCCCGCGCCGTGCCTGCCCCGGCGGTGATGCGGCCCGCGGGCAGATATTTGAAATCTTCCAGCGCGTCATAGAATTTCGCTTCCCACGCCGCCGAGTCGGTTTCGACCTCGGCCAAAGCCCGGGCGATCCGCCGCCAGCTGTCCTCGACCGTCAGATCAACGGGGGCACCGTCAGCGGACTTGAGACGGTATTTCATATCCCAGATCTGTTCAGCGATCGGTGCGGCGAAGCGGGTCATGTGCGAAATCCTCCATTCGGCAGACATACACATTAACCCCGGGAGAAAATCCTCACAAGGATTTTGGACGCCCTGACCACTAGAGTTTGAAGTCGGCGCAAATTCGACTACCATATGTATCCTTGGTGGGGATGAATCTGTGGATAACACTGTTAATCTTGTGAAACTTTGCGTCGGCGCCGAGACGGTCGAGGATTTGACCGGCTGGCTTGCGGTGCGCCGGGCCGAAACCGGCGGCGCGCTGCCCCGCCATGTCACCCGGATGTGGCCGAAACGCGAGGCCGAACTGCTGAATGGTGGCTCGCTCTATTGGGTGTTCAAGGGTGTGATTCTTGCCCGGCAGCAGATAATCCGGCTGGAGGAGGTGATCGGCGCCGATGGCATCCGCCGTTGTGGCATCGTGCTGTCCGCCGAAGTGACCCGCACCCACCCTGCCCCGCGACGCCCGTTTCAGGGCTGGCGCTATCTGGCGCCCGGCGACAGCCCCGCCGACCTGCCAGTGGCCCGCCGCGATGATGACGAGTTGCCCGCCAGCCTGTCGGCGGCGCTGGCCGAGATCGGCCTGCGGTAACAACGAGCGCCGCGCCTTACGGCGCGGCGGATTTGAGTATTTTTGCCAAGAAAAAGACCGGGGCGCGCCGGGGCTCAGGGATGCAGGCCCAGCCGCGCGATCAGGTCGGTATAGTTGCGGCGCATGTCGGCGGTCCACCCGGTGCGGCGGGCGCGGAACAGCGTTGCCTGACTTTGATGGATGCAACCGTCGGACAGGATTTTCAGGTGGTTGGCGCGCAGGGTCTCGCCGGTCGAGGTGATGTCGGCGATGGCCTCGGCGGTCAGGTTCTTGACCGTGCCTTCGGTGGCGCCCTGGCTGTCGACCAGTTGATAATCGGCCACGCCGGCCTCGCGCAGGAACTCGCGCACCAGACGGTGGTATTTCGTGGCGATCCGCAGGCGGAAGCCATGCTGGGCGCGGAAGGCGGCGGCGGCGGCGTCGAGATCGTCCAGCGTATCGACATCGGCCCAAAATTTCGGCACGGCGATGATCAGGTCGGCGTGGCCGAAGCCCATCGGCGCCAGTTGCCGCAGCTTGTTGTCCCAATCGGCGATTTTCTCGCGCACCAGATCCGAGCCGGTCACCCCCAGATGAATGCGCCCGGCGGCCAGTTCGCGCGGAATTTCACCGGCGGACAGCAGCACCAGTTCGACGCCTTCGATGCCTTCGACCGCGCCCGCATATTCGCGATCCGAGCCGGTGCGGCGCAGACCGACACCGCGTTCGGCAAACCAATCAAAGGTTTTCTCCATCAGCCGCCCTTTGGACGGCACACCCAGTTTCAGGGTCATTGCGCGGCCTCCGTCAGGGTCAGCAATTCGGCGGGCCGGATCACGCCGCCCACCGCCGGGATCGAGCGCCCCTGCCCCAGCACGCGGGTCAGCGCGTCGTAGCGGCCGCCGCTGGCGACCGGCGGCAGATCGGGGCGGGTTTCGGCGTAAAAGCCGAAGACGAACCCGTCGTAATATTCCATCGTGGTGCGGCCATAGCTGGCCTCGAAATCCAGCGCCGACACATCGACGCCGCGATCCGCCAGCGCGGCGAGGCGTTGTTCGATCCGCTGAACAGCCGGCAGGATATGCGGCAGATCGACCGCGATATCGCGCAGGTGTTCCAGCGCGTTCGGGGCGGTTTCGCGCAGGGCAAGGATGTGATCCAGCACCTCAAGTTCGCCGCGCGAGATCGGCGCGGTGGCGGCGTCTTCCTGCAGGGCAAGGATGCGGGTTTCGACCTCGGCGCGGCGGCGCAGGCCGATTTCCGGGCCGGCCTTATCCATCAGCGCCGGAATCCCCATGGCATCGGCGACGGCCAGCAGTTTCACCCGGGTTTCGGGCGCCGGGCTGCGGCCACCGAAACGGTCCAGCAAGGCGCGGAACCGGCGCGGGCGCCACAGGTGGCGACGCAGCGCGGCCTTGCGGCGATCGGTTGTCTTAAGCCCGTCGATCGCGGCCAGAAGGATGCCGAAATCGCCGGTCGCGGCGCGCAGGTTCAGCGGCCGCAGGGCGTCGGCGATCAGGGCAAAGACCTCGGCATCGGCGGCGATGGGATCGGCGCGGTCAAAGACCTCGTATCCGACCTGAAAGAATTCGCTGGAGCGGCCCAGTTCGTGCTCTTGCTTGCGGAACACCTTGCCCATGTAGGTATAGCGGGCGGGCTCGGCGCCGTTTTGCATGTGCATCTGCACCACCGGCACGGTGAAATCGGGGCGCAGCATCACCTCGCCCCGCAGCGGGTCGGTGGTGACATAGGCGCGGCCACGGATGTCTTCGCCATAAAGGTCCAGCAGCGTGTCGGCCGGTTGCAGGATGTCGGTCTCGACAGCGGCGGCGCCAGCGGACTGGAAGTGGTTGAACAGCTGTTCGGACTTGGCGCGAATGGCGGATGCGTCGATCATATCAGCCCTCGGCCCCGTCGAGGATCTTGCGGATTTCAGCCACCAGATCGGTGCGCGCGACTTCGAACTGAGCCGGTTGCGATTTCCATTCTTCAAGGCTGGCACTGGCGGCGATTTTCGCACCAAGGATCAGGTCCTTGACCTGAACCACGCCACGGTTGGCCTCGTCGCTGCCTTGGATGACGGCGACGGGCGAGTTGCGCTTGTCGGCATATTTCAACTGGTTGCCGAAATTCTTGGGGTTGCCCAGATAGACCTCAGCCCGGATCCCGGCGGCGCGCAATTCAGCGGCCATGATCTGATAATCAGCCATGCGGTCGCGGTCCATCACGGTCACAACCACCGGGCCATGATCGACGCCGCCCATCCGACCCTTGGCCCGCAGCGCTGCCAACAGGCGATCAACGCCGATCGACACGCCGGTCGCAGGCACGGTCTGACCGGTAAAGCGCTTGACCAGATCGTCATAGCGCCCGCCCCCGGCGACCGAGCCGAACTGGCGCGGGCGGCCCTTTTCGTCGAGGATTTCAAAGGTCAATTCGGCCTCGAACACCGGGCCGGTGTAATAGCCAAGGCCGCGCACGACCGAGGGGTCGATCTGAATGCGGTCGGGGCCATAACCCCGTGCCGCCAGCAGCGCGGCGATTTCTTCCAGTTCGGCAATACCATCCTGCCCGATCTGCGAGTCGCCAACTGCGGCGCGCAAGTTGGCCAGCGTGGTTTCGGCGTCATCGCCTTTCGAGGTCAGGAACGCGATCACCGGGCCTGCCTGTTCATCGGTCAGGCCAACCCCGTCGATAAACGCGCCCGAGGCATCCAGACGCCCCTTGCCCAGCAACTCGCGCACGCCGGATTCGCCCACCTTGTCGAACTTGTCGATGGTGCGCAGAACACTGGCCTGCTGGTCAGCATCGGCGACGCCGGTCGCGTCCAGAACCCCGTTCAGAACCTTGCGGTTATTGACCCGGACGATGTAATCGCCGTGCGGAATGCCCACCGCCTCCAGCGTGTCGGCCAGCATGGCGCAGATCTCGGCATCGGCGGCGACGGTGGCGGCGCCCACCGTGTCGGCGTCGCATTGATAGAACTGGCGGAACCGGCCCGGACCGGGCTTTTCATTGCGCCACACCGGACCCATCGCATAGCGGCGATAGGGGGTCGGCAATTCGTTACGGAATTGCGCGGCAACGCGGGCCAACGGCGCGGTCATGTCATAGCGCAGCGCCAGCCAATCGCTGTCCTCTTCCTGCCACGCGAACACGCCGTCATTGGGACGGTCGACATCAGGCAGGAATTTTCCCAGCGCCTCGACGGTTTCCACGGCCGAGGTTTCCAGCGGATCGAAGCCATGGCGATGATACACCGCGGCAATCGTGTCGAGCATTTCATTGCGCTCGGTCACGTCCGCGCCAAAATAGTCGCGGAAGCCCTTGGGCGTCTCAGCCTTGGGGCGCCGGGGTTTATTGTCCTTGGCCATCGCTATTATCCATCGCTATGGGGTTCGCGCGGGGCATAGCGGATGGGACGCCTCGGGGCAAGGCGAGGGTGAATTGGGGTCTGTGAATTTCTTATGAATCGGCTATGCAGGGCGCATGGAAAGCGAACGCATCACCCGACTGGAAGAAGAACTGGCCCATCTGCGCGCGGCGGTCGATGACCTGTCCGACGTTGTGACCCGGCAATCGAATGAAATCGCGCGCCTGACCAACCGCGTGCGCATGTTGATGGAACGCGAGGCCGAGCGCGAGTTTTCCGAGGGCG
>NZ_JBFHDW010000212.1:0-4775 GCF_041584535.1 Actibacterium sp.
CACCTCGTAATCCCAGAAGCCGTCGGCGCCTTCGAGGCCGTTGAACGGGTGTTTGAGAACGGTGCCCTCGAATTCCTCGGGCGCCACGTCGCGCAGGCGCGTATGGGCAGTGACACGCGACTTGGTCAGGGCGTCCTCGGCCAGTGCATCGGCAAAGATGTATAGATCGCCGGGTTTGGTCCAGCTTTCCTCTTCGGTGGCGTCAACGCGATAGAGGCCATAAGCGATCTTGGGATTATAGGCGACGGCCTTGTTCGAGGGGATCGTCCACGGGGTCGTGGTCCAGATTACCACGCGGGCCTCGGCCAGATCACCGGGGGCTGCGGCAAAGCTGAACGGCACCCAGATCGTGTGCGATTGGTGGTCGTGGTATTCGATCTCGGCCTCGGCCAGCGCGGTTTTTTCGACCGGCGACCACATCACGGGTTTGCTGCCCTGATACAGCGTGCCGTTCATCAGGAACTTCATGAATTCGTCGGCGATCACCGCTTCGGCGTGGTAATCCATCGTCAGATAGGGGTCGTCCCAGTTGCCGGTGACGCCCAGACGCTTGAATTCCGCGCGCTGCACATTGACCCAGCCATCCGCGAATTTCCGGCATTCCTGACGGAAGTCGATGACCGGCACATCGTCCTTGTTCTTGCCCTTGGCGCGATATTGTTCTTCGATCTTCCATTCGATCGGCAGGCCGTGGCAATCCCAGCCCGGCACATAGCGCGCATCATGGCCCAGCATCTGCTGGCTGCGAACGATAAAGTCCTTGAGGATCTTGTTCAGCGCGTGGCCGATATGAAGGTTGCCGTTCGCATAGGGCGGGCCGTCATGCAGGATGAACGGCGGGCGGCCTTCCTTTTCGCGCAGGCGGTCGTAGATGCCGATCTGTTCCCAACGGGCCAGCCATTCGGGCTCGCGTTTGGGCAGGCCGGCGCGCATCGGGAAATCGGTTTCGGGCAGGTTCAGCGTATCTTTGTAGTCAGGCGTATCGGCGCACATCTTGTGTGATCCTTGCAGAATTTCGGATGTCTGAGAGGGGGCGGCGCGAGGTCTCAAACGCCTTGTCCCGGCGGCTCATGGTCTCAGAGCGCCGGGCTGCTAATTCGAATAATGATCGCAAAACGGGTCATCATGCCCGCGTTATAGGCGGCGCAGCAAGGCGGGGCAAGATAGTGCGGCGCTTTGGCTCTTGCATGCGGGGCGCGGGGCGGGCAATCCTTCGGCATGAGCACAGCCCTGCCCCCGAAGTTTCCTATCACCCGACCCGAGATCGAACGGGTCGTCCATGCGTTTTATGCCGCCGTGCGGGTGCATCCGGGGCTGGGTCCGGTCTTTGCCGCGCATGTCACCGACTGGCCCGCGCATGAGGCCAAGATCGCCAATTTCTGGGCCAATGCCATTCTGGGCGAGCGGGTCTATGACGGCAGCCCGATGGCGGCGCATGTCAAGGCCGGGAATGTGCGGCCGGGCATGTTCGAGCCGTGGCTGGGGCTGTTCGACCAAACGCTGCGGCGCGAGCTGGAGCCGGAACAAGCGGTCGCGTGGTCGGCTTTGGCGCACCGGATCGGTCGGTCCCTGCGCGCCGGAGTGGTGGATCGCGAAAAGCTGCCGGGCGGCATTCCGAAGCTGAGATAGCTTCGCCCGCTACCCCTCTTTCCCGAACAACCCTTTCAGCGCCCGCGACACGATGCCCGACACGCCGGGGCGCTTGGTGGTGCGGAACGGCAGCGGCCGGCAGACCTCTAATGCGGCGACGCCGACCCGCGCGGTCAGGGCGCCGTTCACCACGCCTTCGCCGAACCGGCGCGACACTTTGGCCAGCACCCCGCCCCCGGCAAAGCTGCTTAGCATATCGTCGCCCACCGCCACCGCGCCGGTGGCCACCAGATGCGTCAGCACCGCGCGGGTGATGCGCCAACTGCCCAAGGTGCCCGAGCGCCCGCCGTAAATTTCGGCAATCCGCCGGATCATCCGCAAATTCGCCGTCAGCGCCGCGATCAGATCGGCCAGCGCCAGCGGCACCAGCGCCGTCACCGTCGCCACCTGCCGGGCTGCGGCCTCGACCTCGCGCACGGCGGCGGCGTCCAGAGGCGTCAGCAATTCGGCCTCGGCCAGCCCCAGCAACCCATCGGCATCGAACACGTCGCCCTGCCGTTCGGCCAGCCGCGCCCGGCCCCATTGCAATTCGTCGCGCCCCGCGTAAAGGCCGGTCAGCTTGCCAACAACCGCCTTGGCCGCCTTCAGGTCATTCGCCACGATCGCCGCCTCGGCCGCCTTATGCAGCGCATCGACCCGGCGCAACCGGGCGAAAGCCGCCAGTTCGCGCAGCATCACCAGCAGCGCCGCCAGCACCACCGCCGCCACCAGGACCAGCGCCACCGTGCCCAGAACCGGGTTGCGATCCAACAGGCCGGTCACGAAATCCCATGCCGCGACCGAGGCCCAGAACCCGATCAACCCCATCGCCGCCGACCAGAAGAACCGGCCCACGCGCGATGGCTTGCGCGCCGCCAGCGTCGCCATGGTCTGCATCGCGCGGCCCGAGGGCATTTCGGCCAGATCGGGCACCGGCGGCGCGGCATCGGGGCCGGGAACCGGCCGGTCGTCAAGATCAATCACTACCGGGCCTTGGGTCATCGCAGGCGGTCTCCGATCAGGAATTCAGCGGCCTTGTCCAGCCGGATATGCGGCGGGCCTTCGCCGGGCTTCAGGCTGAGCCGCGCCGGAGCGAAATGCATGATCTGGTAATCGGCATCCAGCCACGCCGCGCCGCCCGCCCGTGCCGGGGACAGGATGCGCGCCGGATCGGTCGGCAGGGCGCCGGGATAAAGCGCCGCCTGTTTGCCGGTCTCTAAAAGCGTGCCGCGCACACAATCCAGCGTCCGGCCCTCGTGCTGAATGGTTTCCTCGACCGTCGCCCTGAGCGCCGCAATCGACATGGCGGCGGTTTTCGCCCCGGCATAATCGGCGCGGTCCTTGGCGTCGCGCAAAAGCGCCTCCATGATCGCGGTCAGTTGCGGGTGCTGAGCGTGGTGCAGATGGTCGGCCTTGGTGGCGGCGAACAGGATGCGCTCGACCCGCTTGCCCAGCAAAATCCGCGACAGAAAGGCGTTCCGACCGGGGCGGAAGGCGGCCAGAATGTCGGTCATGGCGCGGCGCAGATCCTCGACCGCCTGTGGGCCGGAATGAATGGCGCCCAGCGCATCGACCAGCACCACCTGCCGGTCGATCCGTGCGAAATGGGTGCGGAAGAACGGTTTGACCACCTCGGATTTATAGGCCTCGAACCGGCGCTCCATCTCGCGCCACAGTGATCCGCGCAGGGCCCGGTCGGTGGCGGGCAGCGGCGCAAAGGTCAGAACCGGAGACCCCGCCATCTCGCCCGGCAACAGGAACCGGCCCGGGGTGCAGTCGTAAAAGCCCTCGTTACGGGCGGCGTGCAGATAGTCGGTAAAGGCGGCGGCAAGGGATTTCGCCACGGGTTCATCGAACAGGGCCGCCGGATCGACCTGACCCAGCGCTGCGCGAAACGGGGCGGCGGCGGCACGGGGCGCGATCCGGGTCAACACCTCGGCTGACCATTGCACATAGGTCTTGTCCAGCAGCCCAAGGTCCAACAGCCATTCCCCCGGATAATCGACGATATCCAGATGGATCTTGCGCGGCCCCGCCACCGCGCCCAGCAAGCCGCCGGGCTGAACCTTGAACGACAGCCGCAATTGCGACACCGCGCGGGTGCTTTCGGGCCAATGCGGCACATCGCCGGTCAGCGCCGCCAGATGGGTTTCGTAATCGAATCGCGGCACGGTATTGTCGGGCTGAGGCCGCAAATAGGCGCTGAGAATGGTGCCATCGCGCGCGCCGATCAGTTGCGGCATCCGACCCCGATCCAGCAGGTTTGCCACCAGCGAGGTGATGAACACCGTTTTGCCCGCCCGCGACAGGCCGGTAACGCCCAGCCGGATCACCGGCTCGAACAGGGTTTCGGACAGCGCATCGCCGATGCCTTCGACACCGCGCGTCACCCCGTCTGCCAGATCGCCAATACCCACGCTCACCTCACGCTGTTTCGCTCAAGATAGGTGTCCGGGGCCGCCAGCGCCAGAGAGCGTTGCGATTGCCGAATCCGACGCACCGCGCTAACCGGGGGATATGCCCAGATACGCCCTGAAAATCGAATATGACGGCACGCCCTTCGCGGGCTGGCAACGGCAGGCCGATCAGCCCTCGGTGCAGGGCGCGATCGAACAGGCGCTGTCGCGGCTTGAGCCGGGGCCGCATACCATCGCCGCCGCCGGGCGCACCGATGCCGGGGTGCATGCCTTTGGCCAGGTGGCGCATTGCGATCTGGCCAAGGATTGGGACCCGTTCCGCCTGTCCGAGGCGTTGAATTTTCATCTGAAACCGCTGCCGGTGGCCATTCTGACCGCCGCACGGATCGATGATGACTTTCACGCCCGGTTTTCCGCGACCGAGCGGCAATATCTGTTTCGTCTGGTCAGCCGCCGCGCCCCCGTAACGCATGAGCGCGGCAAGGTCTGGCAGGTGCAGCACCCTCTGGAGCTGGAACCGATGCAACAGGCCGCCACCTATCTGCTGGGGCGGCATGACTTTACCACCTTCCGGGCGTCGATCTGTCAGGCGGCCTCGCCGGTCAAATCACTGGACGAGTTGCGGATCGAGGCCTTTGACATCCCGCATGGCCGCGAGTTTCATTTCCACGTCCGCGCCCGCAGCTTTCTGCACAATCAGGTTCGCAGCTTTGTCGGCACGCTGGAACG
>NZ_JBFHDW010000213.1:0-4745 GCF_041584535.1 Actibacterium sp.
GAATGGACATGAAAACACGTATTGCGACCGGCCTGAAGGCCGCGATGAAAAACAAGGAAGCCGAGCGCCTTTCGACGCTGCGGCTGATCAATGCGGCCATCAAGGACATGGATATCGCCCGTCGCGGAGAAGACGGCGATACCTCGGTCACCGATGACGATGTGCTGCAGATTCTGGGCCGGATGGTCAAACAACGCCGGGAAAGCGCCCGCGCCTATGAAGAAGGCGGTCGTCTGGACCTGGCCGAGCGTGAACTGGCCGAGATCGACGTGATCGAGGAATTCCTGCCCAAGCAGCTGAACGACAAAGAAGTCGCCGCCGCCATCGCCGCCGCCGTGGCCGAGACCGGCGCCAGCTCGATCCGCGACATGGGCAAGGTGATGGGCGCGCTCAAGGCCAAATATACCGGCCAGATGGATTTCGGCGCGGTCGGGCCGATGGTCAAGAATCAGTTGGGCTGATCCGGCCCTCTGACCCCACGCAAAAAGGCGCCTTGAGGGCGCCTTTTTTGTTGGCTCGGGGTCCGGGCTGCCTAGACCCGTGGCAGGTTTGCCAGCGTAGTCTGTAATTCATCACGCAGCGTCAGCCGTTCGTCGGCGGTCAGGAACGACCCGATCTCGACCTCGCGCGGGCCGCCGCGCAGGGTCAGGTAATTCTCGATCCGGGTGCCACGGGAATGTAGGATGACGCTGACCCAATAGGGGTTGGCGTCCCACTGCTTGACCGGCTGGCGCGGGTGGTGGTGGCTCAGCTCGATCCGGTCGGGCCACAGCCGCAGCTCTTCCAGAATTTCACCGTCCTTATAGGACCGCTCCAACCCCAGCCATGTCAGCCCCAGCGCCAACAGCATGAATGGCAGCAGCCCCCACAGGATCGGCGAGCCCAGCACCGCCAGCAGCGGCAGCAGCAACAGCACCGCCGTCACCCCCAGAAAGATCACGAACCCACGCCGGGGCAGGGACCGATAGGGCCACAGGTGCAGCACCGCCAGCGGCGGCGCGCCATCGGCAAACAAAGAGGCCCCGGAATTCACCGGGGCCCCTGTCATCTGTTTATCCCATTCGTAGGGCATTTAGTGGGCGTGGCCCTTGTCCCAGTCTTCCTGCTTCGGAAGGGTCTCGAACGTATGCTCCGGCGGCGGGCAGGACACGGTCCATTCCAGCGTATCGGCATATTCGTTCCAGTAGTTGTTCTCGGTCACGCGCTTACCGGCGGTCAGCGTGTAGATTACGATGCCGATAAACAGGATGAACGAGGCGAAGGACAGGAACGCGCCATAGCTCGACAGTTCGTTCCACTGGGCGAAAGCCTCGGGATAGTCGATATAGCGGCGCGGCATGCCCTGACGACCCAGGAAGTGCTGCGGGAAGAAGGTCAGGTTGGCACCGATGAAGAACATCGCAAAGTGCAGTTTACCCGCCCATTCCGGATACTGACGCCCCGACATCTTGCCGAAGTAATAGTAGACCCCGGCGAAGATACAGAAGGCCGCACCCAGCGACATGGTGTAGTGGAAGTGCGCCACGACGTAATAGGTGTCGTGATAGGCACGGTCGATACCGGCTTGCGACAGAACGATCCCGGTCACGCCACCGATGGTGAACAGGAACAGGAAGCCCATGGCGAACAGCATCGGCGTCTTGAACTCGATCGAGCCGCCCCACATCGTCGCGATCCACGAGAAGATCTTGATGCCGGTTGGCACCGCGATCACCATGGTGGCCAGCATGAAGTAGGACTGCTGGGTCAGGCTCAGACCGACGGTATACATGTGGTGCGCCCACACGACGAAGCCCAGAACACCGATGGCGACCATGGCGTAAACCATCGGCAGGTAGCCGAAGATCGGTTTGCGCGAGAAGGTCGCGATCACGTGGCTGGCAATGCCGAAGCCGGGAACGATCACGATATACACTTCGGGGTGGCCGAAGAACCACAGGATGTGCTGATACAGGATCGGGTCACCGCCGCCAGAAGGCTGGAAGAAGGTGGTGCCGAAGTTCCGGTCGGTCAGCAGCATGGTGATGGCGCCAGCCAGAACCGGCAGCGACAGCAGAATCAGCCACGAGGTAACGAAGATCGACCAGGCGAACAGCGGAACCTTGTGCAGGGTCATGCCCGGGGTGCGCATGTTCAGGAAGGTGGTGATCATGTTGATCGCGCCCAGGATCGAGCTGGCGCCCGACACGTGCACGGCAAAGATCGCCAGATCCATCGAGTAACCGCCCTCGCTGGTGCTGAGCGGCGGGTACAGAACCCAACCCACACCCGAGCCAAGCTGGTCGTTACCGCCGGGGCTGAGCACCGACAGAACCGCCAGCGTGGTGCCGGTCACATACAGCCAGTAGCTGAGGTTGTTGAGGCGCGGAAAGGCCATGTCCGGCGCGCCGATCTGCAGCGGCATGAAAAAGTTGCCGAAACCGCCGAAAAGCGCGGGAATAACCACGAAGAACATCATCAGGATGCCGTGGCCGGTGATCAGAACGTTCCACAAATGGCCGTTCGGGGTGCATTCGCCTACCGCCGCGGCGGTAAAGCGCGCCCCTTCAAGGCACATATACTGAACGCCCGGATGCATAAGCTCGAGCCGCATGTAGACGGTGAAGGCAACAGAGATGAAGCCGACCACACCTGCGGTGAAGAGATACAGAATCCCGATATCTTTGTGATTCGTAGACATGAACCAGCGGGTAAAGAACCCCCGCTTGGCGTGTCCGTCGTGGCTATGAATGGCTGCGTCGGCCATGCGTTGCCTCCCGTTCCTAATGTTAAAGCGGGCGGACACGGGGGTCCGCCGCAAGTTTCCCTGACCTGCTTTTAATGCGCACAGTCAGACTGGGCAATGCTCCGTAGCGACTTCGCAGCGGATTTCCCTCATTGAGACAGCCGAATTTGCGACTTTGGTCGTCCGGCAAATTACCGGCATCGCCGGGAAAGGCAACAAAAGTTTGAATATGTAAGCGTGCCGCAGGTTTAAGCGGCGTCGCGCGGTTCGGATTCGAACACCTGTGCAAAGGTCTTGCGCAGCGCCACGTCCAGATCGTCCAGCGTTACCGGCAGGCCCAGATCGACAAGGCTGGTCACGCCGTGCTCGCGGATGCCGCAGGGGACGATACCGTCGAAATGCCCGAGATCGGGTTCGACATTGATCGAGATGCCGTGAAAGCTGATCCATTTGCGCAGGCGGATGCCGATGGCGGCGATCTTGTCCTCGCGCACCGATCCGTCAGCGGCCCTCGGCTTGTCCGGGCGCTGAACCCAGACGCCGACCCGGCCGTCGCGGATTTCGCCGGTGACGTTGAATTCGGCCAGAGTGGCGATCACCCATTCTTCCAACTGCTGCACGAATTTGCGCACATCGCGGCCGCGGGCGCCGACATCCAGCATCACATAGACCACGCGCTGGCCCGGGCCATGATAGGTGTATTGGCCGCCGCGCTTGGCCTCATAGACCGGGAACCGGTCGGGATCGGTCAGATCGGCGGGCTTGGCCGAGGTGCCGGCGGTGTAAAGCGGCGGGTGCTCCAGCAGCCAGATCGCCTCGTCCGCGCGGCCTTCGGCGATGGCGGCGGCGCGCGCCTCCATGGTTTGCAGCGCCTCTTCATAGGGCACCAGCCCGTCTGAAATGATCCAGTCCACCATATTGGGGCCTCTTTCCCGCCGTTGCCTGCCCGGTAAACCGGGCGCTATCCCCGTCATAAAGCCAGACCGGGACCAAGTGCAATCTGACAGCGCAATTGCCGCCAAAGCAGCGCCCCGAACCGGTGCCGATAAATTCGCAAGCCACGCTGAAAAATCCGCTTCACATCATCAGGATTGGCCGCTATGTAACCGCCCACCACCAGATCGTGCGGTCGTGGCGGAATTGGTAGACGCGCAGCGTTGAGGTCGCTGTGGGGTAACTCCCGTGGAAGTTCGAGTCTTCTCGACCGCACCAACTCTCTGAAAATCCCGTTCAGATTGACCCGCATCCGGGCGCCGCAACCCTGCGGTGCCGTTTTTGCGGCGTTTCCGCCCAACTACAGGGCGATACCGGCCGATTTTCCCCGGCTACACCACGTAACTTGGGACTATGTTCGGTTTCGGCTTTGCAGGGGCCCATGGCCTGGCGCTTAATTGCCTTGAAAATATTCATCGTTGAAATGTGCGTTCAGGATGTTACCGTTTGGTCAATATTTTAGAACGGCAAACAGCGCCCGCAAGTGGTGCGACGACAACAGGAGGGTTTTTTGACCACCGCATCCGACAACGGATTCGTGGTTTTTGACCGCGTTCAGAAAAGCTACGACGGCGAAACGCTTGTCGTGAAAGACCTTAACCTTTCGATCGGCAAAGGCGAGTTTCTGACAATGCTTGGGCCGTCGGGGTCAGGTAAAACAACCTGCCTGATGATGCTGGCCGGGTTCGAGACGGCCACGCATGGCGATATCCTGCTGGATGGCCAACCGATCAATAACATCCCCCCTCACAAGCGCGGCATCGGCATGGTGTTCCAGAACTATGCGCTGTTCCCGCATATGACCGTCGCTGAAAACCTGTCTTTCCCGCTGGAGGTCCGCAGGATGGACAAGTCCCAGCGCGAGGCCAAGGTCAAGCGCGCGCTCGACATGGTGCAGATGGGGGATTTCGGCGGGCGGCGTCCGGCGCAATTGTCCGGGGGCCAGCAACAACGGATCGCGCTGGCGCGGGCCTTGGTGTTCGAACCCGAGCTGGTGCTGATGGACGAACCGCTGGGCGCGCTGGAC
>NZ_JBFHDW010000214.1:0-4711 GCF_041584535.1 Actibacterium sp.
GCCCAGCAACAGAACGTCCCCGGCCTGAAGCTGTTCGATCGCGACATGGATCATCCAGTTGTCGCAGGGCGGCGCCAGAATGGTCACGGCCGAGCCAGCAATCCGCGCGCCCGGATAGATCGGGCGCATGTAATCGGCCAACAGGCCCTTACGGCCCTGTGCCTCGTGCACGGTGGCCACGCCACAGGCGGCCAAACCGTCGATGATGTCCTGATCGGCCCGTTCGATATTCTGAACGACGATTCCAGTGGTTCCGGGTTGATAGGTCATCAGTCCAGCTCTTCCACGGTGCGGGGGAAGACCGCCTCGAACCCTTCGGCGTATTTCGCAGGCTTGCCACCGGCCTGACCGCCCGAGTTGCGGCGGAAGTGGTTGCCGCGGTTTTCAGCCACGTTCTCATAGAAATGCCACAGGTGTTCCTGACCCTGCATGCACTGAATGGCGGCCCATTTCTTGTCCCAGACCTCCGAGATGTCGAGGAACACGTTCGGCTTCCAATGCATCTGTTCGGTCTGATGCGGCTCGAACAGATAAAGCTGTGGCGCGCCCAGAACCTTTTGACCGGGGTTGTGGCCCCAGGCTTGCGCGACCATGCGGGCTTCCAGCGCAAAGTCGGTGGTGCGCATGTGGTCGGTGTTATACGGGTCCCATTTCGAGTGCGAGAACATGAATTTCGGCTGCACTTCGCGGATGATATCGACCATCTGGTCAAGGGTTTCACGACCCAGATCCAGCGGATAATCGCCTCGGTCAAGGAAACGGATGTCGTTCACGCCCAAAGCGGCAGCGGCGTTCTCGGCTTCCTTGCGGCGGGCGGTTTTGACCTTGTCCATGGTCATGCCGTCCTGTTTCCACAGTTTCGCGCTTTCGCCGCGCTCGCCATAGGACAGGCAGACAACGGTGACCTCATAACCTTTCGACTGATGCAGGGCGATGGCGCCACCGGCGCGCCAGACGAAGTCGGCCGAGTGGGCGCTGATGACGAGGGCGGTTTTCTTGTCGGACATATGTTGCAGCTCCGCTTGTAGAGGCGACCGGCTAGGCGCCGGACCGATTGGGGCGCACCATGCCGCAAGTTGCGCGTCTTGCCTATTTCGAATGAAGTTCATAAAATAAGTTTTAGCTATACCTGGGCGGCGAGGGCGCGATGCAGGCCGGTTTTCCCAACATTCGACATATGCGGGTTTTCCTTGAAACCGTCCGCGCCGGGTCGGTCTCGGCGGCGGCCGAGGCTTGTCATGTCTCGCAACCTGCCGCTACTCAGGCGATCAGCCGTCTGGAGCAGGATCTTGGCACGCCCTTGCTGGTCCGGCGCACCCGGCAGCTTGGCCCGACACCTGCGGGCGCGCTGTTCGCCGCGCGGGCCGAGGCGGCGCTGGATCATCTGCGGGCCGGGGCGCGGTCGGCGCTGCGCTCGGGCGGGGGCGAGGGCGCGCGGGTGCGCAACCCGTTCGATCAGATGGTCACCGCCGCGCAATTGCGGGCGCTGATCGCCATCGCCAACACCGGCAGCTTTACCATCGCCGCGCGCGAACTGGGCCTGTCACAACCGACGATCCACCGCACCGCCCGCAGCCTTGAGGCCACCGCTGGCGTGCCGTTCTTTACCGCGACCGTGGTCGGGGTCGAACTGACGGCGGCGGCGCAGGCTTTTGTTCTGGGGGCGAAGCTGGCGCAGGCCGAATTGCGGCAGGCGGTCGAGGAAATCAGCCATACGCTGGGCCATCACCAGTCAACGTTTGTTCTGGGGTCGATGCCACTGGCGCGGACCTCGATTGTGCCGGGGGCGGTGAACGCCATGGTCGCCGCCGAACGGGGGGTGCAGATCCGGGTGGTCGATGGCCGGTATAGCGATCTTCTGCGCAGTCTGCGCGAGGGCGATATCGATTGCCTGATCGGCGCGATGCGTGACCCGGCGCCCGCTGACGACGTGACCGAAGAGCCGCTGTTCGACGACCCGCTGTCGATTGTCGCGCGCCCCGGTCATCCGCTGTTCGAAAAGCCCGATCTGACGGTCGAGGATACGCTGGCTTATCCTTGGGTCGCGCCGCCGCGCGAGACACCTGCCGGGCAATACCTGTATGACACGCTGCGCATTCACGAACGCAACGAAACCCCGGTGCGGGTGGTGTCGTCGTCGATGGTGTTCCTGCGCGGGCTTCTGGCCGAGGGCGATTACATCTCGATCGTGTCGCGCCACCAGATCAGCGCCGATGAAAAGCAGGGCCAGATCGCGGTTCTGCCGATCAAGCTGGCCAGCAACCGCCGCAGCATCGGCCTGACCTATCGCAGCAACTGGCGCCCCACGGAATCGCAAGCGCACTTCATTAATTTCCTGCGCACGTTCAGCCGTCAGCGCGGCGGAGATCAGGCGGCTTGATCCGGGGTGCCATAGCTTTTTTCAATATCGTTAGGGGCTTTTCAATTGGGAGGTTCCCCGCCTTGGATGATAGGTAAATGCAACTTTTCTGTTAACTTCGGACGCTAGATGGCTGCATTGCCCAATTCCCCGCATATTGGTTTTCTCGGCTTCGGTGAGGCCGGGGCGGCGTTTGCGTCGGGTCTGTTGGCGGATAATCCGGGGCTGCGGCTGATTGCTTATGACCTGAAAACCGACATGCCAGAGACCCGGCCGGGCAAGCTGTCCGAAATGGCGGCGCTTGGGGTGATTGCCTGCGGTCATGTTTCGGATCTGGCCGCGGCGCCGATTGTGTTTTCGATGGTGACGGCGGATCAGGCCGGGGTGGCGGCGCGGGCGCTGGCGCAGACCGATCTGGACAGCACGCTGGTTCTGGACTGCAATTCCTGCGCCCCCGAAACCAAGCGTGGCAACGCCCGTGCGATCGAGGCTGCGGGCGGCGCCTATGTCGATATGGCGGTCATGGCGCCGGTGCATCCGCGCCTGCACAAGACGCCTTGCCTGTTGTCGGGCGCCCATGCGGCGCAGGCCAGAGCGACGCTGACGACCCTGTCGATGGCGGTCGAGGTCGCGGGTGACGAGGTCGGGCTGGCCTCAACCCGGAAAATGGTGCGCTCGGTGATGATCAAGGGGATCGAGGCGCTGACGGTGGAATGTATGCTGGCCGCCCGCAAGGCCGGGATCGAGGACACGGTGATTGCCTCGCTTGAGGACACGTTTCCCGGTTTTGGCTGGGCCGAACGCGCGCCCTACATGATCGAGCGCGCGCTGACCCATGGCGTCCGCCGCGCCGCCGAAATGCGTGAGGTGGCGCAGACGGTGCGCGATCTGGGCTTTGACGCGCCAATGGCCGACGCCACCGTCGCCCGTCAACAACAGATGGGCGATCTGAAACTGAATGCGGCCCGGATCGGAGCCACGGATCTTGCCGCGTTGACGGACGCGATCATCGCGGCACTTGCCTCTGGCAAGGCCTGAGCGAACACAGGAACACAGGAAGGAAACGCGCATGGGAACCAAGAAGGACTATGAGGACATTCCGGGGACGTTCATCTTTGACGCCGACCGGGGCCGCGAAGGCTATCACCTGAATCAGTTCTGCATCTCACTGCGTCTGCAAAAGAACCGCGATGCGTTCAATGCCGACGAAGAGGCCTATCTGGACAAGTTCCCGATGACGCCCGAGCAACGCGACTCGGTGTTGAAACGCGAATGGAACCGGATGCTCAGCCTTGGAGGGAATATCTATTACACCAGCAAGCTGGCCGCGAATGACGGGATCAATTTTCAGGATCTGGCCGGGATCATGACCGGCATGGGCCGCGAGGCCTATCGCGACATGATGCTGCACGGCGGCCGCTCGATCGAGGGCAACCGCTATAAATCGGAATGGGAGGGGGACGAATAATGGCCCGTATCACTGCTGGAGTCGGGTGCAGCCACGTGCCCGCAATCGGTGTCGCAATGGACACCCACATCACCGATCAGCCCTATTGGCAGCCGGTGTTCAAAGGCTTTGAAAAGTCGCGCGAATGGATAAAGGAAAAGAAACCCGACGTTATCTTCCTTGTCTATAACGACCACTGCACCGCGTTCGATGCGTCCTGCATCCCGACCTTTGCGCTGGGCTGTGCGGCGGAATTCCAACCGGCTGACGAAGGCTGGGGCCCGCGCCCGGTGCCGGTGGTCAAAAACCATCAGAAACTGGCCAGCCATATCGCGCAATCGCTGGTGCTGGACGAATTCGACATCACCATCATGAACGAGATGGAGGTCGATCACGGCCTGACCGTGCCGCTGTCTGTGATGTATGGCGACATGACGCCCGATGACGAATGGCCGGCTCTGGTGATCCCGCTGTGCGTCAACGTGGTGCAATATCCGGCACCCACCGGCAACCGCTGTTACAATCTGGGCAAGGCCGTGCGCCGCGCCATCGAAAGCTATGACGAAGACCTGAACGTGGTGATTTTCGGCACCGGCGGCATGAGCCACCAGCTGCAATACAAACGCGCCGGTCTGATCAACGCTGAATGGGACCAGCGGTTCCTTGATATGATCGTCAATGACCCGGTTGGCGCGGCGCAAATCCCGCATGTGGAATACCTGCGCGAGGCAGGGTCCGAGGGCGTTGAAATGGTCATGTGGCATGTCATGCGCGGCGCGCTGGACGACGAGGTCGTCGAGGTGCATCGCCACTATCACGTTCCGGCCTCGAACACGGCGGTCGGGCATATCATTCTTGAAAACAAAGCAAGCTGAGGAAAAATCATGCGAATTTGTGTTGCCGGC
>NZ_JBFHDW010000215.1:0-4696 GCF_041584535.1 Actibacterium sp.
CAGCTGCGACAGTCAGGCACCGGACGCAGCTTTAAAGGTGATCTCATGATCGGAATTATCGGCATCATCGTGATTTTCGTGATGGTTTTCGGTGGCTACGTGTCGGCCGGCGGCAAGCTGGGCATTATCCTGCACGCGCTGCCGCATGAGTTCATCATCATCGGCGGCGCCGCCGTCGGGGCGTTTGTGATCAGCAACGATTTTTCGTCGATCAAGCACACGATCAAAGCCGTGGGAATGGTTTTTCGCGGCCCGAAATGGAAGCCCGCCGATTACCGCGATCTTCTGTGCCTGCTGTTCGAACTGATCCGACTGGCGCGGCAAAATCCCGTCGGCCTTGAAGAACATATCGAATCCCCGCGCGAGTCCGCCATTTTCGGGCGCTATCCCAAGATCCAGTCCGACCGCGAATCCGTGGACCTGATCTGTGACACGCTACGCTCGGTCTCGATGAATTACGACGATCCGCATCAGGTCGAGGAAGTTCTCGAAAAACGGATGGAGGCCAGTCTGCATC
The DNA here is from genome assembly GCF_041584535.1 of Actibacterium sp. Lineage (GTDB taxonomy): Bacteria > Pseudomonadota > Alphaproteobacteria > Rhodobacterales > Rhodobacteraceae > Actibacterium_D. The sequence continues at coordinate 518 of NZ_JBFHDW010000215.1, forward strand.
ACGCGCTGCACGCCAGTCATGCCTTGCAAACGGTTGCCGATGGTCTTCCGGCGCTGGGGATCGTCGCCGCCGTTCTTGGGGTGATCAAGACCATGGGCTCGATCGACCAGCCGCCGGAAATTCTGGGCAAACTGATCGGTGGCGCGCTTGTCGGGACGTTTCTGGGCGTGTTTCTGGCCTATGGTCTGGTCGGACCGTTCGCGGCGAAAGTCAAAACCGTGATCGAGGAAGACGGCCATTTCTACCAACTGATCCGCGAGGTTCTGGTGGCCAATCTTTACAATCACGCCGCCAATATCTGTATCGAGGTCGGCCGCCAAAACACCCCCAGCCACAATCGCCCCAGCTTTTCCGAATTGGAAGACGCGTTGAAAGCAACGAAGGACGCTGCGTGAGGCTGGTCGCGCTGATCCTGCTCGCCCTGTTCGCGGCGGCGCCCGCTGGCGCGGAAACCATCGCCGTGCGGTCCGGCGAACATGATGGGTTCTCCCGTCTGGTTCTGAATTTTCCGCGTACGACTGACTGGGATCTCAGTCGCACGGATACCGGCTATCATCTGGCCATTGACCGCACTGATGTCGATTTCGACCTGTCACAAGTGTTCCGCTATATTCCGCGCGACCGTTTGCAGGAAATTATGCTCTCTCCCGAAGGCGGGATCGATCTGACTCTTGGTTGCGATTGCCATGTCGAAACTCAGATGTTGGCGGGCGGAAAGCTGGTCCTCGACATCACTGACGGCGCGGATGAAAGCGCTGTGCAGAAGCCGCCTGAAAATACAGTGCCGACACTGCCGATCGTCATTGACCGCCCCGGCTTTTGGTCCCTCCCGGATGGACACACGGAAATGTCTTCCGGGCCCGCTGTGGTCACTGCCGCACCGCCCCCTCAGCATGAGGAAACGGCCGAGCTGCGCGACATGTTGGTAAAACAGTTGGGCCGCACCGGGTCGCAGGGGCTGGTTCAGGTGACGCTGCCTGAAGCCGCTCAAGAAACACGAACGGTCGCAGGGGTTTCCGAAAACCCCGTAAAAATTCCACCCGAGCCGCCCGTCCCCACCACGCCGGGAATCGCCATCCGGACCAGCAAGGATGAGGCAGCAAGGACCACTGGCCGAAACCCGCCGCCTGTAATCGAAGCTGAATGTTTGTCCGACGACATGTTTCGGTTTTCCGATTGGCTGGATGGTGACGCGGCAGATGCCATCGCAAAGGCGCGGGCATCGTTGATCGGGGAATTCGACCAAGTGGACGGTGGCGCGGCGCTGCGACTGGTGCGGGTCTATCTCGCGCTTGGTTTCGGCGCTGAAGCACGGGCGGTGGCCGCACAATTCGGTGACGACCTTGATGACAGGCGCGTCTTGATCGCACTGGCGCGAATATTGGACGGCGACCCGCCCGACCTATACAACCCGTTCCTGACGCAGCTGGAATGTGATGGCCCGGTTGCCCTGTGGGCGGTCTTGGCCCATCCGGACTTGCCAACATTTCCGCCGGTCAACACTGGCGCCGTGGTGACGGCATTTTCCGAACTGCCGCTGAATTTACGCCGCCATCTGGTTGCCCCCCTGTCGCAGCGGTTCGTCGCGCAGGGTGATACGGAGACCGCAACCAGGCTGCAAAACGCGGTGGCCCGCGCCGATGGTCCCCATGGCGCCGGACTGGAACGCGCGCGCGCCGATCTGGATCTGGCCGAGGGCCGCGCCGAACACGCAGAGGAAAACCTGAAGACCCTGTCGTCTGATTACCCGGTCTCTACGGCCGAGGCGTTATTGACGCGGCTCGCCTCGCAAGTCGAGCGCGGGTTGGCGCCGAGTTTGGATGATTTGCTAGCGATTGACGCCTTTGCAAATGACTATCGCGCCCTTGATCTGACCCAAAAGGCGCAAAACGTCATGGCTTTGGGATACGCGCTGGCCGGACATTTCCCCGAGGCAATCGCCCGATTGAATGTTGGTGGCGCCAGTGATCGGGTTGCTATCCTATTGGCGACCAAGGCGGAGGATCTGGCTTTTTTAAGGGAGGCAGAAACGTTGCGCCGCCCCGAATTCGCGCAGTCCCTGTCGCCCAACGCACAGCTTGCGCTAGGTCAGCGATATCTTGCGCTGGGGTTCTTAAGTGATGCCGAGGACATGTTGATGGGGCTTGCGGCAGATCACGAGCCTGAGACGCGGGTTTTGTTGGCGGAAATCGCACTGCGATCAGGCGACGCAAAAACGGCCTTGCGACGGCTAGCTGGCGTTGCTTCGCCGAATGCTGATGTGGTTCGGGGGCGGGCCAGTCTGGACCTCGGCGATCCCGATACTGCGACAGCCAGTTTTCGTCGGGCAGGGGATGTTTCCAAACTGGCTTTCTCCGCTTGGTTGGCCAAAGATTGGCCGCTTGTGGCTGAGGTCGGGGATGAGGCCGAAAAGCCGTTCGCGGGTTTGAAACTTGAAATCCGTTCTGATGGCAGTGTCGGCTATAAAACGATCGCAGGCGCGCAAGCACGTTTGGCGCAGGCCACCGCATCGCGGACGGTCATTGAAAACTTGGTCTCGACCGTTCAGATTGCGCCAGCTTGGTAACCAATCATCAACCCTGAAAGCCTAGCGTGAACCTATCCATGCGGGAGGTGCCAGAACGGCACGAGGTTCATGATTCTTCGACTGTTTTTCACAGTAATGACGACTGCGACATTGGCGATGGCATGCCCCGCGCGGGTCAATGCCGACGCCTCTGTCCTGTGCGAAACAGCCGCCCGCAAAGTGGCGGCGGAAACCGGCGTGCCCGTTTCAGTTCTGGCGGCGATTTCCCTGACTGAGACCGGGCGCAAACAAGACGGCGCCATGCGCCCCTGGCCCTGGACGGTCAATATGGAGGGCAAGGGCGTCTGGTTCGAAACAGCCGAGGCCGCCGAAGCCTATGTGCTGAAGAATTACCAGCGCGGGGCGCGCAGCTTTGATGTCGGCTGTTTTCAACTGAATTATCGGTGGCATGGCAAGAATTTCGCCTCGATCCACGAAATGTTCCAACCCGAGACCAACGCGCGATATGCGGCGAAATTCCTGACCGAGTTGTTTCAGGAAAAAGGTGATTGGAGCACGGCCGCAGGCGCCTATCATTCCCGAACCAAGCAATATGCGGATCGCTATCGCCAGCGGTTTGACAGGTTTCGCACGGCTGCGCTGAACGACACCCCGCCGCGCGCCATGGCCAAAGAAAATGACCGCGCGGCAAAGCCCTCGAACCGGTTTCCATTGCTGGTGCGTTCCGAGGCGGCGGGCCGCATGGGGTCGCTTGTCCCTTTGGGGCGCGCGTCAGTCCGCAGCCTATTTGATCCGAATCCGGGGCAGGGCTAATGCCGAACCTGACCCTGCGCGACCTGTTCCGCCCGACCATCTTGCTGGCGTTGGCATTGATGGCGGTGATCGTCATGATGATCCTGCCGGTCCCGGCCTTTGTTCTGGACATGGGGCTGGCGGTGTCTTTCGCGCTGGCGATCCTGATTTTCACAGTCACGCTGTTCATCGAGCGGCCACTGGATTTTTCGGCGTTTCCGACCGTGCTGTTGGCGACCTTAATGTTGCGGCTGTCGCTGAACGTGTCCTCGACCAAGCTGATCATCGGTCAGGGTCACACCGGCACGCACGCGGCAGGCGATGTGATTCACGGGTTCGCCCAGTTCGTGATGGGTGGGAATATCCTGATCGGCCTTGTGGTTTTCGGTGTGCTTTTGATCGTCAATTTCGTCGTCATCACCAAGGGCGCCGCGCGGATGGCCGAAGTCGGCGCCCGCTTTGCGCTGGACGCGATGCCGGGCAAACAGCTGGCCATAGACAGCGACATGTCCGCTGGCGCGATCGACCACGCCGAGGCCAAGGCTCGCCGCGAACGCGAGCAGGCCGAAACGACGTTTTTCGGGTCGCTGGACGGGGCGTCGAAATTCGTCAAAGGCGATGCGGTTGCGGGCCTTTTGATCACGTTGCTGAACCTGATCATGGGGCTGGTGATCGGCGTCACCCTGCACGATATGCCATTGGGTCATGCCTTTGAAACCTATGCGATTTTGACGGTCGGCGATGGGCTGGTCAGCCAGATTCCGGCGGTCATTATCTCGATCGCATCGGCGTTGTTGCTGGCCCGGGGTGGCGCAACCGGGGCCGCTGATCTGGCGCTGATCGGACAGTTGGGCCGCTAC
>NZ_JBFHDW010000216.1:0-4666 GCF_041584535.1 Actibacterium sp.
GGCTAAAGGCCAGCGTTTCGGGCGTCAGCTGCAGCCGGTCGAATTTCGCGGTCAGATCAATCACCGCCGCATCGCCCCGCGCCCGCACATCGGCGATGATCGCCGCTACGGCGTCATCGACATCGGGGCTGTCTTCACGCTTGGCGCCCAGAAGCGTGACAAAGGCGGTTTCGAAATCGGTGTCGTTGGTATCAAGAAACTGCGGCATCGGTGTCTCCTTGGGCCAAGCACATAGCCGCCCCCCGTCACGGGCTCAAGACCTGTTGCTTTATCCGTGATCCGGCGCCTTGCCCGACGGGGCGACATAGGGCCGGGTGACGTCACGCAGCGTGGCGTTGACGCAATCGACCTCAAGCGCGATCGCGCCATCCCCGGCCAGCGTCAGGGTCACCGTGCCGGCGCCATCCTCGCCCGGCTCGAACGCCAGCGCCAGCAGCGACAACACAGTGTCCGTGTCGCCCCGGTCAATGCCCTGACTGCGCACTGCGGCCACATCGTCAAACGCCAGAACCGATTGCACACGCTCGAACGCGCGGCCGCGGCGTTCGGCGGCAAGCCGGTCTTCCCAGCGAAAGCGGTTCAACAGCAGGGCAAAGCGCCGCTCGCGCGGGCGATAGGTCATTTCACCGATCGGGAACACCGCGTCCTGCGTCAGGCTGGACAACACCCGCAGGTCATCGGCATCCGCCGCGCTGAGATACAGCGGGTGATCGCCCGCGTCTTCGAACCGTGCGTCGTTGCTCATCCGCCTTTGACCCGCTCGATACGAGCGCCACAGGCGCTCAGTTTCTCTTCGACATGCTCATAGCCGCGATCCAGATGATAGACCCGGCTGACCACAGTTTCGCCCTCGGCCGCCAGCGCCGCAAGGATCAGCGACACCGAGGCCCGCAGGTCGGTCGCCATCACCGGCGCGCCTTTCAGGCGGTCGACCCCGGTCACGGTGGCGTGGCCGCCATGCACGTCAATTTTGGCGCCCATGCGGATCAGTTCGGGCGCATGCATAAACCGGTTTTCGAAAATGGTTTCTTCCAGAACGCTGGTGCCATCGGCGGTGCAGAGCAGCGCCATCATCTGGGCCTGCAGATCGGTGGGGAAGCCGGGGAAAGGCTCAGTCACCACATTCACCGCGCGCACCCGGTCGGCGCGGCGGCTGACCTTCAGGCCGCGGGCGGTTTCCTCGACGTTGATCCCGGCCTCGTCCAGCTTTTCAGCAAAGGCCGCGACCAGATCCAGACGGCCGCCAAGGCATTCGATGGTGCCGCCGGTAAAGGCCGGGGCCAGCATATAGGTGCCCAGCTCAATCCGGTCAGTGACCACCGGGTGCGTCGCGCCATGCAGGCGATCAACGCCCTGAATGGTCAGGGTGCTGGTGCCCTCGCCCTCGATCTGGGCGCCCATCTTGCGCAGGCATTGCGCCAGATCGACGATCTCGGGCTCGCGCGCGGCGTTTTTCAGAACCGTCGTGCCCTTGGCCAGCGTTGCCGCCATCAGCGCGTTTTCGGTCGCGCCGACCGAGACGAAGGGGAATTCGAACGTGCCGCCGCGCAACCCGCCCAGCGGCGCCTTGGCGTGGACATAACCGTCGCGCAGGTCCAGCTCGGCGCCCATGGCCTCAAGCGCCTTGAGATGCAGATCGACCGGCCGCGCCCCGATAGCACAGCCCCCCGGCAGCGACACGACCGCATGGCCATCACGCGCCAGCATCGGTCCCAGCACCAGAATCGAGGCGCGCATCTTGCGCACGATGTCATAATCGGCGGTGTGGTTGTTCAGATCGTGGCTGGACATCGCCAGAACCTGACCGCCCTGCATCCGGGTGACCTCGGCCCCCAGCGATTGCAGCAATTCAGTCATGGTCTTGATGTCCGACAGGCGCGGCGCATTGGTCAGGGTCAGCGGTTCATCCGACAACAGCGTCGCCGGCATCAGCGTCAGACAAGCGTTTTTCGCCCCTGCGATCGGGATTTCGCCGTTCAGCTCGGCCCCGCCTTGAATAACGATCGAATCCATCTGCCTGCCCTTTATTCCGCGTCGTCTACAGCCTTGCGCGCACGCGCCTGTTGCTTGCGCCGGGCCAGATTGGCCTTGAGCGCCTGCTTGAGCCGGTCTTCGCGGCTGATCGCCGGTTTCGCGGGCTTGGGCTTACGAGGCTTGTCACTCATGCGCATTCTCTAACCCAGAGGGCCAGACCCGTCCAGTAACGCAATGCAGGCCCCAAGGGGCAAATCCGGTAAAATGAATGAGGGATGGTGCTGCTGGAGAGAATTGAACTCTCGACCTCTCCCTTACCAAGGGAGTGCTCTACCTCTGAGCTACAGCAGCAGTGGGGCGTCGTTTACCGCCCCGACCTGCCGCCTGCAAGCCCCTTTTTTATCCCTCGGGTCGGAAAATGTGATTTCCGCTCAGGCCCATTCCCAAGGCCGGGTGAATTGCCCCAGCAACTCGGTGACGGCGGCCTCGTCCACGTCGCCGGTGCGGGTCAGATAGGCGACCAGACCGCGCTTTTTGTCCTCGACGACCGAGGTCACCTGTGCCGCCAGACCGGCCTTGGCCAGTGCGGCGTTATAGACCCGCTTGATCGCGCGTTTGCGCAGGTCGGGCTTGAACACCTTGCCGACCGCTGTTTTCGGCAATTCGTCCAAAATCTCGATATGTTTCGGGAAAGCGGCGCGTTCGTGAATATGCACCTCGGCATAGTCCATCAACTCGTCCGGGGTGACGTTGCCTCCGGCGACCAGTTCGACATAGGCGCAGGGCAATTCGCCGGCAAACGCATCGGGCTGGCCGATCGCGCCAACAAAGGCGACCGCCGGGTGCCCGGCCAGCGCCTCTTCGATCTCGGCGGGGTCGATATTATGGCCGCCACGAATGATCAGATCCTTGGCCCGCCCGGTGATATAGAGATAACCGTCGGCATCAAGCCGCCCCAGATCGCCCGTGCGCAAGTATATCCCGTCTACGAACAGGCCGGCATTCTTTTCGGTCTCGGTATAGGTCGCCCCGGCAAAGACGCCGGGGTTGGCGACGCAAATCTCGCCGATCTCATCGACGCCGCATTCCTTGGCCACGTTGCCCGCCGCGTCGGTTTGCAGGATGCGCACTTTCGTATGCGGGAACGGAATGCCGACCGAGCCGATCTTTTTATCGCCCTCAGGCGGGTTCACCGAAACAAGACAGGTGGCCTCGGTCAGGCCATAGCCTTCGATGATCTGCACGCCAGTGGCGGCCTCGAACCGTTTATAAAGCTCAAGCGGCAGCGGAGCAGACCCCGAGAACGCGCCGCCCAGCGAAGAGATATCGGCATTCACCGGCCGCTGCATCAGCGCCGCAATCGCGGTGGGCACGGTGATGATGAAGGTGATCTTCCAGCGTTCGATCAGTTTCCAGAAATTGTCGAACACCCCGTCGCCGCGATACCCGGCAGGCGTGGGAAACACCACATGCGCGCCCGAGGCGATGGCGGACATCATCGTCGGATAGGCGGCAAAGACGTGGAACAGTGGCAAGGGGCAGATCAGCACGTCCTGCTCGGTAAACAGCAACTCGCGCCCCAACCAGCCGTTATAGATCATACCCGAGAATTTATGCTGCGCCACCTTGGGCATCCCCGTCGTGCCGCCGGTATGGAACAGCGCGGCGACACGGTCTTCGGTGCCTTCCGTAAAGGTCAGCGCATCGGCGCGTTCGCGGGCCAGTTCGGCGTTGAAATCCAGCACATCGGCGTGGTGCCTGTCATAGGTCTTGGGCCGCAGGAACGGCACGATCCAGCTTTTCGGCGGGGTGAGATAGCGCAGAAGATCGACCTCAAGCACCGTCGTCACGCCGGGCGCGTGCTTCACCGCCTCGGCCACTTTCTGGGCGATGTCGGATTTGGGAAAGGATTTAAGCGTGACCACCACCTTGGCGCCGGTTTCCCGCAGGATGGCGGCGATCTGTTCGGGTTCAAGCAGCGGGTTGATCGGATTGACCTTGCCTGCCGTGGCCCCGCCCAGAAGCGCGATCAGCGTCTCATTGGAGTTGGGCAGCAGATAGGCCACCACGTCTTCCTCGCCCACGCCAAGGCGACGGAACAGGTTGGCGGCCTGCGTCACCTTACCAAGCAAGGCGCGCCAGGTCAGGGTCTCGGCCTTGTCCTTGACCCCAGAGAACATCTGGAACGTCACCGCATTGCGGTCAGGATATTTGGCCACCGTCTGCGACAGGAACTGATAGAGGGTGACTGGCAGTCCCAGATCCCCCCATGCCGCGCGGGCCTCGATAGCGTTGCGGTCGGCAACCGATGCAAATCTTCCCATGATCTCCTCCCTTCAGCGGCCTCTTTTGGGCCGTCCGTTCCTTTGAATGTGGGAGGAAAACGGGGACAGGGCAAGCCATGCCCCCGAAAATCGCGGCGTCAAGTCCGGCTTAGGCCTGCGGGATGCGCAGCACCTGACCGGGATAGATCTTGTCCGGGTCGGTCAGCATCGGCTTGTTGGCCTCGAAGATTTCCGGGTAACGCGCGCCGCTGCCCAGCGTTTTTTCCGCGATTTTCCACAGGTTGTCGCCTTTGACCACGGTGTGAAACACCGGATCGCCGCCGGTGACGTTATCCTCGACCGCGGCCACGCCTTCGATGTTGCCAACGGCCAGAATGACCTTTTCCTTGATTTCCTGGCTGATCGCA
>NZ_JBFHDW010000217.1:0-4660 GCF_041584535.1 Actibacterium sp.
ATTCGGTCGGGCATGGCTCGATCTGGTTCGACAATGTGCGCGTGCCGGCGGAATACCTACTGGGTGATGAGGGCAAGGGCTTTGCTCAGGTCATGCACGGTTTCGATTTCTCGCGCTCGCTGATCGGGCTGCAATGCATCGGCACCGCGCGTCAGAGCCTGGATGAAACCTGGGCCTATATCAACGAACGCGAGGCCTTCGGCAAACCGCTGTCGGCCTTCCAGGGTGTCACGCATCAGCTGGCCGATTTCGATACCAAGCTTGAAGCCGCCCGCCTGATGTCGATGAACGCGCTGTGGCTCAAGGACAATGGCCTGCCCCATACCGCCGAAGCCGCGATGACCAAATGGTGGCCGCCGCTGTTGGCTTATGAGGCGATCCATGCCTGCCTGCTGATCCATGGCCATGCCGGTTATTCCGAGGATTTGCCGTTCCAGCAGCGCCTGCGCGATGTTCTGGGTCTGCAAATCGGCGATGGCACGGCGCATATCATGAAAAACATCATCGCCCGCGAGCGCGCTGGCCGGTGACGCGACCCACAGTTTGACAACCATTTCAGCCCGGCACCGCGCCGGAGGAAAGACGGCCTGTGCCTGACAAGCCGGCTAGGGGAGGAGGAAAGACCATGAAATTCGATGCTGTTCTGATCGAACCACGGATCAAGGAAATGACCGCCAAGGGCTATTGGCAAAACAAGACGGTGAACGACTATTACGACATCTGTCTTGCGGAATGCCCGGATAAACTGGCGGTAACCTCGGTCGTTGCTGCAACCGGCGAACGCACTGATTTAACCTATGCCCAGTTGGACAAGCTGGCCAACCGGGTGGCCGTCGGCCTGACCCGTTTGGGCGTGGGAAAGGATGACGTTGTGACCTGCCAATTGCCCAACAGCTGGCAGTTCGTCGCGACCTATCTGGGCTGCTCGCGCATTGGTGCGGTGTTCAACCCGGTGATGCATATTTTCCGCGAGCGCGAATTGCGGTTCATGCTGAAACATGGCGAATCCAAGATCTTTGTCGTGCCGCGCGTCTTCCGTGGCTTCGACCACGCGGCCATGGCCGACGCCATGCGTCCCGATCTGCCGGATCTGGAACATGTGATCGTTCTGGGTGGCGAAGGCGACAAGGATTTCGACGCGCTGTTGTTGGACCCCGAGTTTGAAAACGCACCCGACCTGCAACAGATCGTCACCCGCAACCTGCCGAACGCCAACGACGTGTGCCAGCTGATCTATACCTCGGGCACCACGGGCGAGCCCAAGGGCGTGATGCACACTGCGAACACCATGTATTCCAACCTTGTGCCCTATGCCGCGCGTCTGCATCTGGGTGAAGACGATGTCGTGCTGATGGCCTCGCCGATGGCACATCAGACCGGCTTTATGTATGGGCTGCTGATGCCGGTTCAGCTTAAGGCGAGCGCTGTTCTGCTGGACATCTGGGACAAGAATATCGCCGCACAACTGGTGCAGGACGAACGCTGCACCTTTACTATGGCGTCGACCCCGTTCCTGCTGGATCTGGCCAATGCCGTAGACGAAAGCGGTCTGGACAGCAGCAGCTTGCGGACGTTCCTTTGTGCAGGCACGGCCATTCCCGGCCCGGTGGTTGAACGGGCGCGGGCGGTTCTGGGGGCCAATGTGGTTTCGGCCTGGGGCATGACTGAAAACGGTGCCCTGACCCTGACCAATCTGGACGATCCGGCTGACAAGGCGGTCACCACCGACGGCTATCCGCTGGAAGGGATGGAGATCCAGATCCGCGGCGCCGATGGCCAGCCAGTCCCGACCGGCAACGAGGGCGAGCTGTTTGTTCGGGGCTGTTCGAACTTCGGCGGCTACCTGAAACGCCCGCATCTGAACAGCGTCGATGACGAAGGCTGGTTCGATTCAGGCGACATCGCGCGTGCTGATGAAAACGGCTATATCCGCATCTGCGGCCGCTCGAAGGACATCATCATTCGCGGGGCCGAAAACATCCCTGTGGTCGAGGTGGAAAGCCTGTTGTTCAAGCACCCCTCGGTCGCCTTGGTGGCGATCGTCGGCTATCCGGACGCGCGTCTGGGTGAACGGGCCTGCGCCTTTGTCGTGCCCAAACCGGGCGCCAGTTTCTCGATGGAGGAAATGACCCGCTTTCTGGACGAGCAAAAGCTGGCCAAGCAATACTGGCCCGAGCGTCTGGAACTGCGCGACGTGCTACCGTCGACCGCCTCGGGCAAGATCCAGAAATTCGCCCTGCGCAATCTGCTGCTGGACGAGGCGGGCCAGTAAATGCGGCTGGCCGGCAAGACAGCAATGCTAAGTGGCGCGGGCGGCCCGATGGGCCGTGCCGTTGCCAACCGGCTGGTGGCGGATGGGGCCAGCGCGCTTGCGCTGACCGACATCTCGGCCACGCGTCTTGCCGAAACCTGCGATCTGTTGATGGCGCGGGCGCCGTGGCTGAAAATATCGCAGTTCCGGGCCGATGTGACCGTAGCGGACGAGGCAAACGCCTTTTGCGATCAGGCGTTGGACGAGATCGGTCAGGTGGATGTGCTGGTGAATGTGGTCGGAGGGCTGCGCTCGAAACAGCTTTACACCGCGTTTCTGGACATGTCCGAGGACCAGTGGCGCGCCACTATGGACCTGAATGTGATGGGTGGGTTCCACCTGATCCGGCGTATCGCGCCGGTGATGCAGAAATGGGGCTATGGCCGGATCATCAACTTTGCCAGCATCGTTTATGGCGGCGAGGCGGGGCAGGCCGATTATGCGGCGGCCAAGGCGGCGGTCGCGTCGATGACCCGCAGTCTGGCGGAGGAACTGGCGCCTGCCATCACTGTGAATTGTGTGGCTCCGGGGCTGACGCGCACCTCGGTCACCCGCCACATGCCCGAACACCACGCGGCGCGCCTAAGCGGGCAATCGTTTTTTGGCCGCATGGCCGAGCCCGAGGAAATCGCCGACGCGGTCAGCTTTCTGGCCAGTGAACAGGCGCGTTTTGTGACCGGGGAAATCCTGTCGGTTTCGGGCGGTATCCGGCCCCAGCTTTGAGGACGTTGAAACTATGGCTGTGCATGTAGAAATCCGTGGCGATGCTGCGATCCTGACGATCGACAACCCGCCGGTAAACGTGATCGGGGCCAAGGTGCGGGCCGGGCTGATGGCCGGGCTGGACCAAGCCGAAGCGGCGGGCGTCAGCCGGGTGATCCTGACCGGGTCCGGCGCGAACTTCGTCGCCGGGGCCGATGCGCGCGAATTCGGTGCGCCGCCGGTGCTGCCGCACTTGCCCGACGTCCTGACCCGGATCGAGACCTTCCGCGCCCCCTGCATTGCCGCCATCAACGGCACCGCGCTGGGCGGCGGTTTGGAAATCGCGCTGGCCTGCCGCTATCGCATCGCCGTGCCCGGAACCACGCTTGGGTTGCCCGAGGTCACGCTGGGCGTCGTGCCCGGTGCCGGGGGCACGCAACGCCTGCCGCGCCTGATCGGGATGGATGCCGCACTGGACCTGATCCCGCAAGGCAAGGTGATCAACGCGCGTCAGGCGCAAAAGATCGGTCTGGTCGATCAGCTTGACGATGATCCGCTGGCTGCTGCGCAAAGCCTGCCCTCGGCAACCCTGTCCGAACGTCGCCCGGTGTCGCACCGCAGCGTCGACGCGGCCTCGCCCGAGGCGATCAAGGCCGCAACCGCGCTGGCGCGCAAACGCATGGCGGGTCAGATCGCCCCCTTGGCGGCGATCGAACTGGTGACGCTGGCCAGCGGCGATCTCAGCGATGGCCTGACGCGCGAACGCGACGTGTTTCTGCAATTGCGGGCCTCGGAACAGGCCAGCGCGCTGCGGCATGTGTTCTTTGCTGAACGTCGCGCCATGAGCCTTGGCCGGTCGCTTGGTGAACAGCCGACGGATATTACATCCGCGATTGTTGTCGGCGGTGGCAATATGGGCGCATCGATTGCCTATGCGCTGGCCGGGGTTGGCGTGGACGTGGCGCTGGTTGAAACTGATGAGGCCGCTGCGGCCCGGGCCGAGGAAAATGTCAAACGTCTGTATGCCCAAGCCGTGTATCGCGGCCGCATGACCGCTGAACAGGCCGAGGCCGCCTGCATGGCGCGTTTTAGCTTTAAGGTGGGCTATGGCGACCTGCCCGCCGCGCAAATCGCCATCGAGGCCGCGTTCGAGAACATGGACGTCAAGCGCGCCATCTTCCGGTCGCTTGCCGCCGCCCTGCCCGAGACCGCGATCCTTGCCTCGAATACCGCGTATCTGGACGTGAACAAGATTGCCGAGGGCGTTGCCAATCCGGGCCGGATTATGGGCCTGCATTTCTTTGGCCCGGCCCATGTGATGAAGCTGCTTGAGGTCGTGCGCGCCGATGCCACCTCTGAGGCCGCGCTGGCCACCGCCCTGCGGCTGGCGTCGCGGCTGCGCAAGATGCCGGTGCTGGCGGGGGTGTGCGACGGGTTCATCGGCAACCGCATCCTGACCCGCTATCGCCAGACCACCGACATCGTGATGTTGATGGGCGCGCTGCCGTGGGACATCGACACCGCCATGCGCGAATTCGGTTTCGCCATGGGGCCATACGAGGTGCAGGACCTGTCCGGTCTGGACATTGCCTATGCCAACCGCAAGCGCCTTGGCCTGAAAGACAAGCCCGGCTTTCGCTATATCCC
>NZ_JBFHDW010000218.1:0-4658 GCF_041584535.1 Actibacterium sp.
ACAGCCGCAGACCGGCTGCCTTGGCGCGCCGCACGATCCTAAGCTGCGTCTGCCGCCCCTCTTCCCCGGTTTCCGCGAACCCCGAGGCCAGCGCGATCAGCGCCTTTGACCCGTTGCGGATCGCCGCCTCAACAACGTCTTCCAGTGCCTGCGCCGGAACGCGGGCAATCACCAGATCGACCGGTTCGGGCACCTGATCGAGCGTGGCCAAGGTGGCCCGGCCATAAAGCGTATCCGTTCGGGTCGTGACCGGATACAGCCGCCCCTGCCAGCCCGCTTCGATGAAATCATGAATGGTGCGCGTGCCCATCCGGCCCGGCGTGAACGCCGTGGCGCCAACCACCGCGACGCTCTCCGGCTCCATCAGGGGGCGCAAAAAATGCTCGTTCATGACTGCGGTCTTCACCGGTTCATACCGTGGTATTCGCGGTTTGGCGCCATCTCCAACCCATGCGCCATGCGGTTTGTGTAGTTGAAGAACGAGGTGACATCGGTGATGTCGAAAATCTCATCGTCGCTGAAGCCGACCGCCCGCAACCCTTCACGGTCTTTCTCGCTGATATCCTCGGGTGTGTCCGTCAGCTTCCAGGCAAAATCCAGCATCGCGCGGTGGCGCTCTGACAGCTGCGCGGCACGATAGTTGAACACCATCAGCTCGCCGAATTCCGGGTTTCCCGAAAGCTCTCGAATCATCTGTCCATGCGCCACGAGACAGTAAAAACAACGGTTTCTGGCCGACACCACCGTTGCGATCATCTCGCGCTCCAGCTTGGTCAGGGGGGAGTCGCCCAGCATAAGCTCGTTGTAAAACGCGCTGAATGTCCTGAGCTTGGCCGGATTGCCAGTGTAGCAGCGCAGCACGTTGGGAATCATTCCCAACTTCTCCTCGCATGTATCGAAATATGCCTGCGTTTCAGGGTCCAGCTCGGATTGATCCGGCAAGGCAATACGCGCGATCTCGGTCGGGTGAGCCATGTCAGTTTTTCCGCCTATTAAATACCAACTTTTTATAAAACTAGACCTGCACCCGGCCAAGCGTCAAGCAAATCCTGAGACGCGTTTTCTTGAAATCGCGATGAACGGCAATCAATCAACTGTTTTTATTGTATTTATTTTTGACACCTAGCGCCTGCCTGAAACTTTTGAAAAATCTTCGGTTGACAGGGTGTAGGCCTGACATATTAAGTTGGTATTTATAAATTCGCCGGTCCACCGGCATTCCGTCGATCAGGGAGGAGATCATGCGGGCACTCATGGCGGTCGACGCCATTTTATCCAGAACATCCCACGTCCTGCTCTTGCTGTCCGGCATCGCGCTGGTTGCGATGATGCTGCAGGTCTCTGCGGATGTGGTTGCGAAATACTTATTTCACAGCCCCATCAAGAGCACGCTCGACGTTGTGACTTACTATTACATGGTCGCCCTCACCTTTCTGCCGCTGGCGGCGGTCGAGCGCGGCGGCGGCCATATCGCGGTGGAGCTTCTGACACAGGTTTTCTCGCCCCGATGGCGCAACCGTCTTGCGCTTCTGTCGGCGCTGGTCTCGTGCGCGTTTTTTGGCGTGTTGGGGGTCATCACCCTGAGCACCGCAATCCAGAAATTTCACATTGGCGAATACGTCATGGGCACGCTTCACCTTCAGATCTGGCCCTCGCGGTTCTTCGTGCCAATCGGCTTTTGCCTGATCGCGATGGTCTGTCTTGCAAAGGCGCTTAGAGATGCGTTCGGCCTGTTTGGCGTTTCGCAGGAGGACGAACGTAATGGGTGATCTCAGTATCGCACTTATCGTATGCGGCGCGCTCATCGGATTGATGCTGCTTGGGGTCAATATCGGGGTGGCCCTCGGGGTCAGCGCCTTTATCGGGACGTGGATTATCCTCAATCTCGATGTGGCCCTCGGCGTTCTTTCGGGCATCCCCTACGACTTCGCGGCAAGCTGGAAACTCAGTTCGATCCCGATGTTCCTGTTCATGGGCTACCTTTGCTATCACGCAAAACTGACGGACGGACTCTTTCGGGCGGCGCGCCTCTGGCTGTCGAACCTGCCCGGCGGACTTGCGATCTCGTCCATCGGGGCAGCGGCCGGATTTTCCGCCGTAACCGGCTCGTCCGTGGCCTGTGCCGCTGCAATGGGGCGCATCGCTGTGCCCGAAATGCTGAAAAGTGGCTATGATAAGGGCCTTGCCTCTGGTGTCGTCGCCGCAGCGGGGACCATCGGCTCGTTGATCCCGCCCAGCATCCTGCTTTTGCTTTACGGGATTTTTGCCCAAGTCCCGATTGGCCAGCTTTTTCTCGGAGGCGTCGGCCCCGGCATCCTCACCGCCCTGCTTTATAGTCTGATGATCATCCTGCGTGTTCGCGCAAACCCGCGTCTTGCCCCGCGCGTGGTCGAATCTATCAGTTGGCGGGATCGGTTTTCCGCACTGGTCGATGTCTGGCCGGTGCTGGCCATTGCCGCGGGGGTCTTTGCCGGGCTCTTTGCCGGACTTTTCACCCCGACCGAGGCCGGGGCGATCGGGGCATCGCTCTCGTTGATCCTGGCACTTGCCCGCCGCACCCTGACTCGCGCAGGTTTTCTGGCTGCCGTGAAAGAGACCGTCTGGACCACCGCCGCGATCTTTGTGATCGCCATCGGCGCCCATATGCTGACGCGGTTTCTCGCGCTTGCGGGCCTTGCCGACGCGCTTGCAGGCCTAGTGGTGGATACCGGATTTCACCCTTTGATCGTCATGGCCGGCATGGCCGTGATTTACCTGATCCTTGGCATGTTCCTTGATCCGATCGGCATCATGCTTTTGACGCTTCCGATCTTCTTGCCGGTGGTCGAAGCATTGGACATCGATCTGATCTGGTTCGGCGTTCTGGTCACCAAATACCTTGAAATCGCGCTGATCACGCCACCTGTCGGGTTGAACGTCTTTGTCATCAAGGGCGTTGTCGGAAAAGAAATCCCGACCAGCACTATCTTCCACGGCATCCTGTGGTTCATCGTGGCCGACCTCGGCACGATCACGCTGATGCTGCTTATTCCCGAAATCGTCGTCGCATTGCCAAACGCCTTTTGGTGAGCGGCGCAATCAGATCACACAGAGGAGGAAACCATGAATATGAAACGACACATAGTAGCAGCCTTAGGCAGCCTTGCGCTGACCGCCGGGGTCGCAAACGCAAAGGATGTCAATTTCGCATCCTTCCAACCGCCCAAAAGTGCCGCTGTGACCCACGGCCTTGAACCTTTCGCCGAGCGGGTCGAGGCTGCAACAGATGGTGAATTGGACTTCTCGGTCTTTTCCGGTGGGGCACTTCTTGGGGCGCGCAACACTGTCGAAGGGCTCCGCAGCGGCATCGCCCAGATGGGTCAGATAGTCTTTGGCTATCACCCGGCCGAGTTCCCCAGCAGTGTCATGATTGCAGATATGGCCATGTATGGCGAATACCCGCCCGCCGTTGCCGCCGCTGTAACTGAATACGTCCTGCTGCATTGCGACAGCTGTCAGAAGGAATACGCCGCAGAGGGCATCGTCGTGCTCGGCCTGACCAGCACGTCGCCCTATGTTCTTATTGGCAATACAGACCTCAGCGACCTGTCCAACCTTTCTGGCCTCAAGGTGCGCACCCCAGGCGCGCTTTGGGATCGCTGGGCCACGCATTTCGGGGCCACCTCGGTCAACATGCCGTCCAGTGACATGTACGAAGGCCTGTCGCGCGGCGCGCTCGATGTGGTGCTGCAACCGGTCGGCTCGTTGAAATCGCACAGCTTCTGGGACATCGCAAAAGATGTGACCGTAACCAACCTCGGCACTTATCGCGCTTGGGGCATCTTCGCCGCCGGTGAAGGGTTCTGGTCGGGCCTCAGCGATGAGCAGAAAAAGCTGATGATCTCCGAGGCCGCCTATGGCGTGATCGAGGCTTCGCTGGGCTACATGGAGCTTGATGACCAGGCGCTTGCCGAAGCCGCAGACCACGAGGTCAGCATCCACGAGCCGACCGAGGCGCACAAAGCCGCCATGGCAGAGTTTATCAAGGCAGACCGGGCCAATATTCTGTCTAAGGCCCGCGATCAACTGGGCCTTGCCGACGCTGAAGAGCGGCTCGAAACATTTACCGGTCTCATTGCCAAGTGGGACGAGAAATTCGCGCTCGTCCACGGCGATCTCGATGCCATGGCCGCCATGCTTCAAGAGGCCCTCGCCCCCGAGATCGACAGCCTTATCGCGAACTGAGCGATTGCCAGGCCCGGAGGGCGGCCAACCGCCGCCCTCCCTCCCCGGACGTGTTCATTTGGGCGTGCCACATCAGTGGTCTTAACTCGCTTGCCCTATGCTTTCGCTGCGGCCAAAGCGATTGATCGCCAACAAATCCGCGCCCTTGGTCAGATCATCGGCCACGCGGACGCAGCATTCCGCCAGTCCTTGCGGGTTCAATTTGCACCCACGGGCCCCAGTGCCCAGATCCTGAGTCACCGCAAATCTATGTGTGCTTCCGATTGGGAACAGGTAGATTTCCTTGCAGGTTTCACCAATCCCGGTCGAGCGTGGGCCATCTTGCAAAACCCGGCAACCCGGCTTCCCTTATCCCGCAATCGCCTGACAAGCGCGGACATCCAGACATCAACGGCCGGGTCGGACGACGCGATAATTCCCATTTCCGTCTGCGT
>NZ_JBFHDW010000219.1:0-4653 GCF_041584535.1 Actibacterium sp.
CAACGAAGAGGTTGATGGAGAAACATTGGGGGGGGCCGAGATGCATTCGCGCTTCTCCGGTGTGTCTGACCATCTGGCCGAGGACGAGTATCATGCGCTTGCTCTGATGCGCGACATCGTATCCGAACTGGGCCTGTCGCGCCCGATGGGTCCCGATGCAACCTGCGCGCCGCCGGCGCGCAACCCAGAGGAACTGCTTGGCGTCATCAGCGCCGATCGCAAACAGCCCTATGACATGCGCGAGGTTCTGCTGCGCATGATCGACGCCGGCGAATTCCGCGAATTCAAGCCCGGATGGGGTGAGACGCTGGTCTGCGGCACCGCGCGGATTCACGGCTATCGAGTGGGCATTCTCGCAAATAATGGGGCGCTTGTGTCCGACAGTTCGCTCAAGGGCGCGCAATTCGTGTCGATGTGCGATCAACGCAACATCCCGCTTTTGTTCCTCCACAACATCTCGGGCTTCATGGTCGGCACCGAAGCCGAGCGCGGCGGCATTGCCAAAGACAGCGCCAAGCTGGTCTATGCCATGTCGGTTGCCAAGGTGCCGCGCCTGTCGGTCCTCTTGGGCGGCTCATACGGGGCAGGCAACTACGGCATGTGCGGACGTGGTTTCGCCCCGAATTTTCTCTTCGCCTGGCCCACGGCGGAACTGGCCACCATGTCTGCCGACATCGCCACAAATGTGATGCTGGAACTGCGCCGCCAGAAAGGGGGCGACCCGGGCAAGATGGAGGCCGACATGAAGCTGATCGAGGAGCAGGTTCGGGCCCAGTACGGTGAACAGTCCGATCCCTATTATGCCACCTCGCGGCTTTGGGATGACGGGCTGATCGAACCCGCGCAAACCCGCGATATCCTTGGCCTGTGTCTGGCCATCGTGACATCGGTGCCCGAAGCCGGTCGCCATACGCCTGTATTCAGAATGTGAGGCTTCAAGTTGACCAATACCTACAACACGATCCTTATCGAAACCGATGCGCGTGGCGTCGCCACGCTGACGCTCAACCGCCCCGACAAACACAATGCGCTGAATGGCGAATTGATCGCAGAGCTATACGATGCCGCCGAAAAGCTGGCTGCAGATGACGATGTGCGTATTGTGGTCCTGACCGGCGCGGGCAAGAGCTTCTGCGCGGGCGGCGATTTCAACTGGTTCGCCTCTAATGTCGAGAAAACCCGTAGTGAAAGGGTCGCACAAAGCGCCACGCTGGCGCGGCTGTTGCGCCGCCTTGACACGCTGCCCAAGCCCTTGATCGGGCGGATCAACGGCCCGGCCTACGGTGGCGGTGTCGGCATGATCTCCGTCTGCGACTACACCATCGGCGCCGAAGGCGCGCGCTTCGGTCTGACCGAGGTCAAACTGGGCCTTCTGCCCGCGAATATATCGCCTTATGTGGTGGCCCGCATCGGCAAGGTGCATTCGCGTGAAACCATGCTGTCGGGGGCGTTGTTCGACACGGCCCGCGCCGAGCGGATCGGTCTGTTGACCGAGGTTGTCGCGCCGGGCGACTTGGACGCCACGGTGAACCGGGTGGTGCATGATCACCTTCAGGCCGCGCCGGGTGCCGTGGCCGATACCAAGGCGCTGATCGCCTATGTCGCGTCCCACGATCTGGAGACCAACATGATCTACACCGCCGACCGGCTGGCCGATGCGTGGGAGACGGAGGAAGGTATCGAAGGCATCAACAGCTTCATCAACAAGGGCGTTCCGTCATGGCGGGTGAAATGAGCTTCACCCGCGTTCTGATCGCCAACCGGGGCGAGATTGCCCGGCGCATCCAGCGCGGGTGCCGCAAACTGGGGCTGGAAAGCGTAGCGGTGTTTTCGGACGCGGACCGCGACGCGCCCTTCGTGGCCGAGGCCGATCATGCCGTCTGCATCGGTGGGGCCGCCCCGTCAGACAGTTATTTGAACGTCGAGGCCATCCTTGAGGCCGCGCGGGCGACGGGCGCGGGTGCGGTGCACCCGGGATATGGTTTTCTGTCTGAGAATGCCGGTTTCGCGGCGGCGGTCGAGGCGGCGGGCCTTGTGTTCATCGGGCCGGAACCCGACGCTATCGCGCGGATGGGCTCCAAGATCGAGGCCAAGGCTGCCGCCGAAGCCGCAGGCGTGCCCGTCCTGCCCGGCTATCGCGGCGAGGATCAGTCCGATGCGCGCCTGCTACAAGAGGCCGAGGCGCTTGGCACCCCCTTTCTGGTCAAGGCCAGCGCCGGCGGCGGCGGACGCGGGATGCGGCTTGTCTCCGATCTGGGCGACGCACCCGAAGCGATTGCATCTGCCCGGGCCGAAGCGCAGAGCGCCTTCGACGATCCGGCGGTGTTCCTCGAACGCTATGCACCCCGTGCCCGCCACGTCGAAGTGCAGGTTCTGGGCGACACTCACGGCACCGTGCTGCATCTGGGCGACCGCGATTGTTCGCTGCAACGCAACCACCAAAAGCTGATCGAAGAAGCCCCCGCCGCCGATCTTCCCGAGGCTGTGCGCGACCGCATGCGTGCGGCAGCGGTGCGGTTGGCGCAGGCGATCGGCTATCGCTCCGCCGGAACGGTGGAATACCTCTATGACCCCGGGCGCGGTGAATACTACTTTCTGGAAATGAATACCCGGTTGCAGGTGGAACACCCCGTGACCGAGGCGATCACCGGCATCGACCTGGTCGAATGGCAGTTGCGCATCGCGCGGGGCGAGCCGCTGGCGCTGACGCAAGGCGATGTGCAGTTTGACGGGCACGCCATTGAAATCCGCATCGCCGCCGAAAACCCGGCCGAGAATTTTCACCCCGAAACGGGCGAGATCACCCTTTGGGCGCCGCCTGCGGATGTGCGGCTGGACACTGGGGTAGAGTGCGGTTCGGTCGTCGGCCACCACTACGATTCCATGATTGCCAAGCTGATCGTCCACGCGCCGGATCGGACCGGGGCGATCCGCCGGGCGATCACCGCGATCGATGCTTTTGCCGTCGGCGGCGTCGGCCTGAACCTGGCCTATCAGCGCGCGTTACTGGCACACCCGGATTTTGAGGCGTTCCGGCACCATACCTCGGGCCTGCCCGAGATGTTTCCAGGCGGCTGGACTGAACCGTCCGCTGATCCCCGGGACATGGCCTTTGCCGCGATGGCGCTGCATCTGCGTCTCGTGCCGGCGGGCGCGTCGCCCTGGGAAAGCCTAGGGTCATGGCGACTCACAGCCCCTGCGGGACAGTCCGGCGCGGCCTTCTATTGGGACACAACCAAAGACGAACCGATCCGCATGTACGGCTCCGGGTCGGGGTTGACTGCCATTCAACCGGACGGCCAGACCATCACGGTCGAGAGTGCCGTTTTAACAGGATGCCGTCTGAGCGGACGCATCGACGGGGTTCCGTTTTCGCGCATCGCTTACGTCGTGCGCGCGCCGAGTCACTGGCGAGTGCACCTGCAAACCCCTGCTGGAATGACCGCGACAGACCTGCGTACGCTGGAAGACCAGCATCTGCAACGTGCCACCGGCGGGTCTGGCGTCGCTGACCTGTTGTCCGCACCCATGCCCGGCGCCGTGGCCGAGGTGCGCGTCGCACTCGGCGACCGCGTCAAAGCCGGTGACACGCTGGTGGTGCTTGAGGCCATGAAGCTGTTGCAAAGCCTGCCCGCGCCGGTCGCGGGCGTGGTGACTGAAATCTATTGTGCACCCGGCGATACGGTCGCCGGGCACGCCCCACTTATCAAACTCGATCCAGAGGAAAACACATGACCAGACAAGACAGCATTACTCAGGTCACCGGCCCGTTCAACGAAGACCTCGAGATGATCCGCAACCAGTTGCGCCGGTTCATTGAAGCCGAGGTGACCGCCAAGGCCGAGCCTTGGGAGGAGGAGGGCAAGGTACCCCGCGACGTGCTGCGCCGGATGGGTGATCTCGGCGTGCTGGGGATGCGCTATGACGAACAGTATGGCGGCGCGGGGCTGGACGTGATGTCCAGCGTGGTTTTGGCCGAAGAGGTCGGGCGATCCACTTTCGGCGGGTTCTCGGCCACCGTTCTGGTCCACACCGACATGGCCTCGCCGCATCTGGAAAACGCCGGCACGCCCGAACAGAAGGCGCGCTGGATGCCGTCGATCGTCTCGGGCGAAATGATCACCGCCGTTGCTGTGACCGAACCGGGCGCGGGCTCGGACGTGGCGGGCATGCGCTCCCGCGCGGTGCGGGACGGGTCGGATTGGGTGCTGAACGGCACCAAGATGTTCATCACCAACGGCGTGCATGGCGATCTCTACTTTGTCGGCGCCAAGACCGATCCCGATGCCAAGGGGTCGCGCGGGATCACCATGTTTGCGGTCGAAAAAGGCACGCCGGGCTTTTCGGTCGGACGGGCGTTGAACAAGACCGGCTGGCTGTGCTCGGACACTGCCGAACTGATCTTCGAAGATGTCCGTATCCCGGCCGAAAACGTCTTGGGCGAGGTCAACCGCGGTTTCTATTCGGTAATGAAGAACTTCCAGAACGAACGCATTGTGCTGGGTGCGATGGCCTGTGCCGAAGCGCAAACCGCGCTGGACATGACCGTGGATTATGTCAAGCAGCGCAGGGCCTTTGGCGGCGTTCTGTGGGACAAGCAGGCCGTGCGCCAACGGCTGGCCGACTGTCAGACGCGGATCGCGGCAGGACGTC
>NZ_JBFHDW010000220.1:0-4647 GCF_041584535.1 Actibacterium sp.
CCCTCGTCGCCGACACGCGGCGCGGCATAAGCCACGAAAGGCTCTTCAATCTCGAAGCCCATATAGGCCATCGCCAATTGCTGCGGCTGCCACAGCACCTGCTCTATCGTGCCGTAATTCTGATCCGGGCCGAACCGTTGCGGTGTGCCGCCGGTCGTGACCGAGACCATCGCGCGCCGCCCCTGAAACACCCCGCGGCTGTATCGCAACCCATCGGCATAAGCGACGCCATAGGCCAGCACCCGCTCGAACCAGCCCTTCAGGATCGCAGGCGGCCCGCCCCACCACAGCGGAAATTGCAGGATCACCAGATCGGCAGCTTTCAGGCGCGCTTGTTCGCGCTGAATATCGGGGGCAAAGCCGTCATGTTTGGCGGCATGTGCCTGTTCGGCCTGCAATTGAAACCGGGTGCGATCCGCGACAGTGGTGAAATCGGCGCGGCTGGCGACGGGATTGAACCCGTCTGCGTAAAGGTCCGAGATCGTAACCTGATGCCCGGCATCGGTCAGCGCCTGTTGCGCCCGTTGGGTCAGGGCAGTGCTGAACGAGGTTGGCTCGGAATGGGCCAGCACGATCAGAACATTCACGACAATCCACCATCCGCCAACAGGCTGCGCCCAACGATCCAGCCGCAGTCAGGGCCGCTCAGAAAGGCAACGATCCCGGCGATGTCCTCGGGTTGACCGATCCGGCCTACCGGCGTGGCGGCGGCGATGGCCGCGCCCCGTTCGCGCACCACGTCGCGGGTCATCGGCGTGTCGATCACACCCGGCGCCACCGCGTTGACGATGATCCCGCGCGGGGCCAGTTCCTTGCCAAAAGTGTTGACCAGCGTATCCACCGCGCCTTTCGACGCCGCATAGATCGAGGTTCCCGGGCGCGGGAAATCGGCCAGCCGTGACGAGAAATGCACGATCCGTCCGCCCGGCGCGGTGATGACTTCGGCCGCGGCTTTGGTGACATGCACGACGCCTTGGACATTGGTCTCGAAAATGATGCGCATGTGGGTGTCGTCGATGTCTTCCAGCGGCAGATAGGGCGCGATACCAGCGGTGTTCACCACGATATCCAGACGCCCCCATTCCGCGATCACCTGCGCCATGGCTGCCCGCACCGAAGGTCCGTCCGCCACATCTATGGCCACAGCCAGCGCCGGGCCGGGCAGGTCATTTGCGACCACCCCCGCTTGTGCCGCGCCCAGCCGATAGCCGACCGCCACGCTTGCCCCATCCGCCGACAGGCGCCGGGCGATGGCCGCCCCGATCCCGCCCGAGCCACCCGTGACCAGCGCCACCTTGCCTGTAAGTGGACCCATCTCAGGTCAGACCCAGCAGGCCCGCCGCATTGCGCGAGGTGACCTTGCGAATGTCATCGTCGGAAATGCCGACGTCGATCATCGCCGAGACGATCTCGCGGAACCCGTCCACCGGCTTGGGCGCCTGCGTCAGGCCCAGATCCGAGCCCAGCACCGTCTTGTCGGCCCCAACCACGTCGATCAGGCGCTTCAGTTCATTCGCGTCCCAGAATTTCACCCGGCTTTCGATGAACATGCAGATCGAGTGCTCCATATACGCCCCCAAATCCGACAGCGCCCGCATGTCGTCATCAGTGCAATCAATCAGATAGGTCGGGTGGTTGATCAGCATCTTCTTGACGCCGCGCTTCTTGGCCTCCTGATACAGCGGCAGCATCTCGGAAATATGCAGATGCCCGCCCGACAGGATGATGTCGCCCTCGGCGATCAGGTCCAGAATATCCAGCGCCTCGGGCGTCAGGTTGCCCTTGTCATCGGTCACTTTCAGCGGGATCGGCTCCAGCATTTTCTTGGCGGTCTTCGGGAAGGTCTTGGCCGAATAATGCGACAAATGGTTTGCCGCCGAAAAGGTCGGCATCCAGACAATCTTGCCACCCATCTTGACGCAGTGATCCACCGCATGCGGGTTCACGCCGCCGGTGGCGTTGTTCAGCGCCACGCCGGAAAAGACCTTGGTCTTCATGTCGGGATAGACCTCTTGCAGCAGCGTGCAGTGGTTCATGCCGACATAGTAATGGTCCTTGTAAAGCAGCGCCTTAAAGCCCGCCTCCTGCGCCTCTTGAAAGGCTTGGTGGTGGCC
Source organism: Actibacterium sp. (assembly GCF_041584535.1). Taxonomy (GTDB): domain Bacteria; phylum Pseudomonadota; class Alphaproteobacteria; order Rhodobacterales; family Rhodobacteraceae; genus Actibacterium_D. The sequence goes on from NZ_JBFHDW010000220.1 coordinate 2,115, forward strand.
CAGAATGCGCGGCATGGCCGATGGGCCGGAATGGCAATGCAGGTCAACCGCGCCTTGCAGCAGCTCATCAACATGGGCGCGGCGATCCGCCGGCATGTCCGACAGCGGCACGATATCGGGAAGGTCAGAAGGTCCAGCCATTTTAGTTTCTCCTCATATTCACGGCGCCATATCGGCCAGCGTCTTCAACGCGGCCTGACGCATAAATCCTTGATCCGAGGCCACAACGAACGCGCTGGCCCCCAATGCGCGGAACTCGTCAGCCTGCGCCTTGCCCGCGGCCATCATCATCACCGGCTTGCCGGCGCGTTTGGCGGCGTCGCAAATCCGGGTGCAGGCATCCTTGACCTCGGGCGCCTCCATCGACGCGGCCCCCATCGCCACAGCCAGATCGCCACGGCCGATGAACACACCATGCAGGCCATCGACGGCCAAGATCTCATCCAGATGATCCAGAGCCGGAACATCCTCGATCATCGCCACGAAACAGACCTCGGCATCGGCTTTGTCGACATGATCCCAGATGCCGATCGCGCCGTAATCGCCAGCGCGGGTGGTGTTGGAAAACCCGCGCGAGCCACCGCGATAGCGACAGGCCGAGGCCACGGCGCGGGCGATTTCGACCGAATAGACATGCGGCACCAACACGCCCGCCGCGCCGTCATCCAGCACGGCCAGAATTTTCGACGGCGTGCCATCCGGCACCCGCACGATCCCCGCCGTGCCCACCGCCCGCGCCGCCAGCAGCGCCAATTCGGTGGTGCCGCGATCCCACGGGGCGTGTTCCTGATCGATGACGACAAAGTCGAAACCCGCCTGCCCCAGAACCTCGACCGGATGCGGCGCTGGGGTTTTCACGAAACTGCCCATCAGCGGCTCGCCTGCGGCAAATCGGGTGCGGAAAAGTTTGGTCATGGCGCGGTCCTTTACAACATGCTGGGCAAAAGCAGCGAAATCGCCGGGATGAACGTCACTGCCAACAGAACTAGCAGCAGGATACCGATCAGCGGCATGGCCTCGCGGCTGACAGCGGGCAAGGGCTGACGCGCGGCGGCGCAGACGATGAACAACAGGATGCCCACCGGTGGCGTTGCCATGCCGATCACCACGTTGATCACCGCCATCGTGCCGAACTGCACCGGGTCCATGCCGGTGATCTTCACAAATTCCATCAGGATCGGCATGGTCAGGATCAGGATCGAGATCGGCTCAAGGAACATGCCCAGCACCAGAAGAACGACGTTCAACATCAGCAGGATCAGGATCGGATTATCGCTGATCGACAGAACCGCAGCGGCGACGGTCGAGGGCACATGTTCCAGCGTGAACACGAAGGCGACGATGCTGGCCATGGCGGTGATGAACAGGATCGACGAACTGACCAGCGCGGTGGCGATCATCGCCTCCCAGATCTTGCGAATGCTCAGGTCGCGATACAGCGTGCCAATGAACAGCGCATAGGCAACGGCAACGGCGGCGGCCTCGGTCGCGGTAAAGATGCCGCCCTTGATGCCGACCACGATGATCATCGGCATCAACAGCGCCGGAAGGGTGCGAATGGTGGCGGTGCGGCGCTCGGACCAGCTGGCCTTTTCGGCGACCGGGAACCCGTCGCGGCGGGCACGATAGCTGGCATAGATCAGCAGACCGCCCATCATCAGGATACCGGGCACGACCCCGGCCAGAAACAACTGACCGATCGAAACCCCCGACAGCACGCCGTAAATGATAAAGGTGATCGACGGCGGAATGATCGGCCCGATCACCGAAGCAACGCCGATCAGCGCCGCCGCATAGGCGGGCGGCACTCCCTGCCGCGTCATCGCCGGGATCAACACCGATCCAAGGGCCGAAGCCTCGGCCGTGGCGCTGCCGGAAATCCCGGCAAAGAACCCCGCCGACAGCACCGAGACCGATGACATGTCACCACGGCGGTGGCCGACCATCGCGCGGGCAAAGGTCACGATCCGGTCGGTGATACCGCCGACATTCATCAGCGCACCGGCCAGCAGAAACAGCGGGATCGTCAGCAGGATAAACTGATCGACCCCGGCCATCATCCGCTGCGGGAAGGCAAGGATCACGTGCGCGTTGCCGGACAGGAACAGATAGATCATCCCGCCCACGCCCAGCGCAAAGGCGATCGGCACGCCGCCCGCGATCATCAGCATGAAAGAGCCAAAGAAACCAAACATATTACAGCTCTCCGTGCAGGTGACCGGCCATGGGCCGAGGGGTGCCGGTCGCCAGCGCAACCACGTCCAGAATGAAATCTCCGGCGATATGCAGCGCCAGAACCACGCTGCCCGCCGTCACCGACACGTAAACCCAAAAGATCGACACCGAACGCGCGGTTCCGGTCAGCGCCTCAAGGATGAACCCGATGGCCGGGATCGACTGGGCCGACAGGCGCGAGGCGTAGATATAGCCGTTGGTGGCCATCAGATAGAGAAAGACCAGGATCGCAGCGGTAAACACCGCCTTGATCGCCAGCCGCAACCGCGGCCCGATCGCCATGATCAACCCGTCCACC
>NZ_JBFHDW010000221.1:0-4624 GCF_041584535.1 Actibacterium sp.
GTCGCCGTCAACGCTGATCTCCAGACCCGAGGCATCCAGCCCCAGGTCGGCGATCTCTTGTTTCAGGGCATCCTCGGACGGCGCGGCCTCGGCGGCGCCAACCAGTTTCTTGCCCGAGTCCTTGATGAAGCTCCACAAACCCATGTCGCATTCTCCTTGCTGTTAAGATTCGGAGAAAAGCCTAGGGATTTGCGCGCGGGATTGTTACGGGGAATTTTCAGGCCGCGTCGCCCGTTCCATCGGTGAACTGCAGGCGCGCCAGACGGGCATAAAGACCGTCTTCAGCGACCAGCGCGTCATGCGTGCCTTCGGCCACGATCCGGCCCTCGTCGAACACCACGATCCGGTCGGCCTTTTTCACCGTCGCCAGACGGTGCGCGACGATGATCGTCGTGCGGCCCTGCGCCATGTCATCGACCGCGCGCTGCACCAGACGTTCGCTTTCCGCATCCAGCGCCGAGGTCGCCTCGTCCAGCAACAGCACCGGCGCGTCGCGCAGAATGGCGCGGGCAATGGCGATGCGCTGTTTCTGGCCACCCGACAGCATGACGCCGCGTTCGCCGACATAGCTGTCATAGCCATCGGGAAGACGGCTGAGGAACTCATGCGCGGCCGCGGCGCGGGCGGCGACCTCGACCTCGGCATCTGACGCGTCGGGGCGGCCAAAGCGGATGTTTTCGCGCGCGGTATCAGCAAAGATTACCGGGTCTTGCGGCACCAAAGCCACCGAGCGGCGGAACTCGCTGCGCGACAGATCGGTCAGCGGCACGCCATCCAGCAACACGCGGCCCTCTTGTGGGTCATAGAAACGCTGCACCAGCTGGATGATCGTGGTCTTGCCCGCACCTGACGGGCCGACCAGCGCCACGGTCTCGCCCGCGTTGACACGCAGGTTGATGCCCTCAAGCGCCGATTGCTCAGGCCGGGTCGGGTAATGGAAGGTGACATTGTCGAAGGTCAGCTCGCCCCGCACCGGCTGCGGCAGCGCGGCGGGCTGGGACGGATCGACGACGCTGTCGTCGGAATTCAGCAGTTCGATCAGGCGCTCGGTCGCGCCGGCGGCGCGCTGCAATTCGCCCCAGATTTCCGACAGCGCCCCCACGGCCCCGGCAACCATCACCGAATAGATCACGAATTGCACAAGCTCGCCGCGGCTCATACCACCGGCATAGACATCGCGCATCCCCATCCACAGCACGCCGACAACCCCGGCGAACACCAGAAAGATCACGATCGTCGTCATCACCGCACGGGTGCTGACGCGACGGCGGGCAGAATCGAACGCCTGCTCCGTCACTTTGGCGAACCGGGCGCGGCTGATGGTTTCATGGGTAAAGGCCTGAACAGTCTGGACCGACAACAGCGCCTCAGAGGCCGAACCGGACGAGGCCGCGATCCAATCCTGGTTCTCGCGGCTAAGCTGGCGCAGACGCCGCCCCAGAACAATGATCGGCACCACCACGGCGGGCACAATCAACAGCACCAGCCCGGTCAGCTTGGCCGAGGTCAGCATCATCAACACCAGCCCGCCAGAGAACAACAGCACGTTGCGCAAAGCCACCGAAACCGACGACCCGATCACCGACAGGATCAGCGTGGTGTCGGTGGTGATCCGGCTGAGAACCTCGCCGGTCATGATGCGCTCATAAAAGGCCGGACTCATGCCGATCATGCGGTCGAACACCGCCTTACGGATATCGGCCACCACCCGTTCGCCCAGACGGGTCACAAGGTAATAGCGCGCCCCGGTGCCCAGCGCCAAAAGCCCGGCAATCGCCAGCGCGGCGATGAAATAGCTGTTCAGCAGTTGCACGTCGCCGGTCTCGAACCCGTCGATGACTCGGCGCACCGCCAGCGGCAGAACCAGTGACACGGTCGCGGTCAGAACCAGCGCGATCCCCGCCAGCGCCACCAGCGTCATATAGGGTGCGATAAACGGCGCCAGACCGCGCAACGCGCCAATGCGTTTGGATTTTTCCCGCTCTTCCAGGATGTCGCTGCCGTTCCGTGCCATGGGCATGCCTTCTTTAACTGCGCGACCCTCATAAGAGATGCGACCGGGATCAACAAGCGGCTGAACAAGAAGTGATCGGATTACGCTGGAGCGGGTAGCGGGAATCGAACCCGCACCTTAAGCTTGGAAGGCTCTTATGATACCATTTCACCATACCCGCCCAGCGGCGCTCTGGCTAATTCATCCGGCGGCGGTGGTCAAGCGGGGCTGGTTGAAGAAACCTGTCGAAGGCCGCGCCGAATGCGGATAAGCAGGCGGCATGGATACGAACACCCCTTTCGAGATTTTCCTTGTCGCCACGCCGGGGCTTGAGGATGTGCTGTGCGCCGAGGCGCAGGAACTGGGCTTTGCCGGGGCTGCGGTCGTGCCCGGCGGCGTCAGCTTTCAGGGCGGCTGGCCCGATGTCTGGCGCGCCAATCTGGTGCTGCGCGGCGCGACGCGGGTTCTGGCCCGGATCGGCGCGTTTCGGGCGTTTCATCTGGCGCAGCTCGACAAGCGGGCGCGCAAGTTCCCGTGGGCCGACCTGCTGAACCCCGATGTGCCGGTGCGGGTCGAGACCACCACCAAGCGCTCGAAAATCTATCACGCCGGGGCGGCAACGCAGCGCATTGAGACCGCCCTGCGCGAGTCGCTGGGCGCCACGATCTCGCCCGAGGCCGAGGTGGTCATCAAGGTGCGGATCGACGACGACATGGTGACGATCAGTCTGGATACTTCGGGCGTGTCGCTGCACAAGCGCGGCCATAAAGAGGCGGTCAACAAGGCCCCCATGCGTGAAACCATGGCAGCGATGTTCCTGCGGCAGATGGGGTTTGACGGCAGCCAGACCGTGGTCGATCCGATGTGCGGGTCGGGCACCTTCGTGATCGAGGCGGCCGAGATCGCCGCCGGTCTGTTGCCGGGGCGCAGCCGGTCGTTTGCGTTTGAGAAGTTGCGCAATTTCGATGCCGATGTCTGGGCCGCCCAGCGCACCAGCGGCACGACGAAAACCCCGACGGCGCATTTCTATGGCTCGGACCGCGATGCCGGCGCAATCAAGATGAGCCGCGCCAATGCCGACCGTGCCGGGGTCACCGAGTTCACCAGTTTCCAGACCCTGTCGGTCAGTGACCTGACCCCGCCCGACGGCCCGCCGGGCATTGTCATCGTCAACCCGCCCTACGGCGCGCGGATCGGCAACAAGCGCCCGCTGTTCGCCGCCTATGGCGCCCTGGGTCAGACCCTAAGCGCCCGATTCAGCGGCTGGCGCGTCGGGATCATCACCACCGATAATTCCCTCGCCCGCGCCAGCGCCCTGCCGTTCCTGCCGCTGGGACCTTCCGTGGCCCACGGCGGGCTGAAGGTGCATCTTTACCGGACCGAGGCCCTGAAATAATCAGGGCCGCCAGTCGCGCAGGGCAATGCCCTGTTCGGCGCATTCGATGATCACCCGGCTGGGTTTCCAGACCAGCGCGTCCTCGTCGCACAGGGCCGTCAGTTGCCGCAGGATCTGCGCCGCGCCGATCGTGTCGGCATAATGCATCAGGCCACCGCGCCAGCGCGGGAAGCCATAGCCGAACACCGTCACCAGATCGATGTCGGCGGCGTTGTGGGCGATGCCCTCGGCCAGAATCTCCGACGCCTCGTTGATCATCGCCAGCACCAGACGCTCGCGGATTTCGTCATCGGTAAAGCTGCGGCGCGTGACCTTGGCGAAATACGCCTCTTCGCGGCACAGATCCTCGACCAGAGGATCGACGACCTTGCCGCCCCCGCCGGGATAGCGATACCAGCCAACGCTGGTTTTGCGGCCCAGACGGCCTTCGGCGACCATGCGATCGGCAATCGGGATATAGCGGCGGATCGGGTCGCGCGTGGCGTCCTGACGGCGGCGGTTGGCATGGGCGATATCAAGGCCGGACATGTCCTGCGCCTCGTATGGGCCCATCGCATAGCCGAACTCGACCATCGCTTCGTCCAGCTCCCACGGGTTGGTGCCGTCCATCAGCAGGGTGTCGGCGGCCTCGCGGTAGCGGGCCAGAATGCGGTTACCGATAAAGCCATCGCAGACCCCGGCCAGAACCGGGATTTTCCGCAGCTTTTTGCCCAGCGCATAGCCAGTCGCCAGCGCCACGTCCGAGGTGGCATCGCCGCGCACGATCTCCAGCAGCTTCATGATATGCGCGGGTGCAAAGAAATGCAGCCCGACCAGACGCGCCGGATCGGCCAGCACGGCGGCAATGTCGTTCACATCCAGATACGAGGTGTTGCTGGCAAGGATCGCGTCCTTGGGCAAAGCGGCCTCAAGCGCGGTGAACACGGCGCGTTTGACCTCCATGCTCTCGAACGCCGCCTCGATCGCCAGTTGCGCCCCTGCCCCGGCCGAATAATCGGTGGTGCAGGTCAGCGCGCCGCGGATCGCCGTCGCCTTGGCGTCCGAGATCAGGCCGCGTTTCAGGCTGGCGCCGATGATCTTTTCGACATTGGCCTCAGCACGGACAACGCCGTCGTCATCGGTTTCGATCAGCACCACGGCAATGCCCGCCGACAGCAGGGCATAGGCAATCGCCGCGCCCATATTGCCGCCGCCGACCACAACCGCCTGTGTGACATCCAGCGGTGCAGCGGTCA
>NZ_JBFHDW010000222.1:0-4555 GCF_041584535.1 Actibacterium sp.
ATCACCCAGCCGAATGGAATAGTCAGCAGCGACAAAACCGACGCCGAGACCGAGAACCAAAACACGATGGTCGCGGTCTGTTCGGTCTGCACCAGCTTGCGGATGAACACCTGCGCCAAGGCCGCGCACCCGGCCCCGGCCAGCACCACGATTGCGCCAAGGGTTTGGCGGGCGTCCAGTTCGTGCTGGGAAAACGCGGTCAGCCGCGGTGACAGCACGATCAGCACCCCGATCAGGCCCAGCGCCACCGCACCCAGCCGAAACAGCCGCACCTCTTCGCCCAGAAACATCGCGGCAAAGACAACGACCAAAACCGGCGTGGCATAGCCGATCGCCGTGACCTCGGGCAGCGGCAACAGGCCCAGCCCGGCAAACATCAACCCCATCGCGCTGGTGCCGACCAAACCGCGCCAGAAATGCCCTAATGGGTTGTCGCTGTGAAATCCGGTGGCCAGTTCGCGCCGGAAGGTCAGCCAGCCGACAATCACCGGCAGCGCAAAGAACGACCGGAAAAACACCGCCTCGCCCGGCGGGACATGTGCCGAGGCCGCTTTGATCAGCGCAGACATCGTCACGAACAGGGTGACGGACATCAGTTTAAAGATGATCGCGCGGGCCGGGTGCATTCAGGACATACCTTTCAGGGGTAAATCCCCTGTCGACCCGAACGGGCCAAACTGCAAGCGGAAATTATTGTCCCTGCGCCTTGCGGTCAATCTTGAGAAACTCTTTTGCCCGCCCCGACGGCACATCATGGTCAGCCGTTCGACGATGCAGCGCCTTGGCCGAATTGTTCGGGGCCGCGGCATGTTCGATCTTGCTGAACTGCTCGGCGCGATGGCCTTCGGAATGATCGCCGGGGTGGTCCAGTGGACTGCGTGGCATGGTGCTTATCCTCCCATTAAAGGGACGATCCTAACACATTCCGCCGATTCATCCGACTCTAGAGGATAATCCGCTGGATCATCCACCATGCACCCGTGACCGCGATCAGCGCGGAAATCGGGATGACCACCCGCGTGCGATACCAAGGCTTGCGCCCGAACCATGCGCCAAACGCCAGAAACGCCACCGAAATCACCGCCAACTGACCGATTTCAACGCCGACGTTAAAGGCGACCAGATCCGCGACAAACCGTGCCGGATTCAGCCCGATCTCGCCCAGAACGCTGGCAAACCCCAGCCCATGCAACAGCCCGAACCCGAACACCACCGCAACCCTGCGCCAAGTGATCCTCCCGCCCAGAATGTTCTCGACCGCGACGAACACAATCGAGGCCGCAATCAAAGGTTCGACGATTTCCGCCGGAATAGTAACGATTTTCAGGCTCGCCAGCGCCAAGGTCACCGTATGGGCCAAGGTAAAGGCCGTGACCTGCATCAGCAGCGGCCGCAGATGCAGCGAGAACAAAAACAGCCCCAGAACGAACAGGATATGATCCAGCCCCTTGGGCACGATATGCTCGAACCCCAGCACGATATAGCGCCCGAATTCGGTCAAGGCGCCGATCTGGGCCACGCCAACGCGCGGCATCGGATCGCTCAGCGCACCGCCGGTCAGATACCCGGTATAAAGATCCTCGCCTTCGCCAATCTGCCGCAGCACCAGCGGCCCATAACCCGCCATCCACCCGGCCTGAACGGGGCTGTCACCGGGCGGCAAAGCCGCGCTCAGCGTCAGGATTGAATCGCGCGGCAAAGACACATCCCCGACCTCGGGAATGCGCAATTCCGCGATCTCCGGGGTCAACGCCGCCCCATCGACCTGAATGAAAATGCCAGACTGAATGCGCGGCCATGCCTTGCGGAACGCCGCGTCAAGATCAGCGGCGGATTTGCCGCGCAGCAGGTCATAATATCCCGACAAGGGCGATTCATTGGTATCCGCCAACCCGGCCAGATCAATCCCCGCAACCAGCGATTCCAAGGTTACCCGCAGATCGATACGCACCGTGTCCGCCCCGATGGTCACATCCCCGACGGCAGGCCGCACCTCATGCGCCAAACCGGGCAAGGTCATCACAAACAAGGCACCAAGCGCCAGAAAACTTGACCTCAGCCCACGCAGGGTCAGATTGAATCGTATCTTTGAAAAGGTCCGCCGCATGCGAAAATTCATCCTGTTCCTGACCGCGTTCCTGTCACTTAGTGCAGAAACCGCCCTTGCCCACGAGTTTTGGCTTTCACCGCAAAGCTATCAGGTTGAACCGGGCGCGCCAGTGCTGACTGATCTGCGGCTAGGTCAGGATTTTAGCGGCGCACCCCTGTCCTATCTGCCGAACCGTCTCAGCCGGTTTGAGATGATTCAAGGTGAAATAGTGACGAAAATCACCGGTCGAATGGGCGATCAACCCGCCATGGCCGCCCCCGCGCCCGGTCAGGGACTGGCGATCATCGTGCATGAAACCACCGACAACCTGCTGACCTATACGGATTGGAGCAAATTCACCGCTTTCGTGACGCACAAGGCCTTTCCCGACGCTCTGAACCGCCACGCCGCCCGTGGCCTGCCGCAAATCGGGTTCAGCGAAACCTATCGCCGCTATGCCAAATCGCTTGTCGCGGTCGGTGACGGCCACGGACAAGACCGCGACGTCGGGCTGGAGACTGAAATCATCGCCCTGAAAAACCCCTATACCGATGATTTGTCCCAAGGCTTGCCGGTTCAGGTGCTGTATCGCGGCGCCCCACGCGTCGATACCCAGCTCGAAGTGTTTCAGCGCAGCCCAAGCGGCGACGTTGTGATCACAAAACTGCAAACCGACGCCCTTGGGCAGGTTTCTGTGCCGGTTCTACCCGGTCACGAATACCTGCTCGACGCTGTGATGCTGCTGGATACCGGCAATGACGACCCCAAGGCTGGACCGGTTTGGCAATCGCTTTGGGCCGCGCTTACCTTCATGATTCCGCTGGATTAGTGACTGTTTTCGCGAAAACAGACCCTATTTCAGTCGTGCAACCGCCCAGCGCGCCGCGTCTGAAACCGCCTCGTCCGGATCGTCAAGCAACGCCTGCGCCGCCGGTATCAAAGCCGCTTCGCCCGAGTTCCCGATCGCATAAAGAACATTGCGCACAAAGCGATCACGCCCGATCCGCTTGACCGGCGATCCCGAAAACATCGCCCGAAAACCCGCGTCGTCCAACCGGGCCAATTCCGCCAAAGGCGGCGCTATCAACTCGGGGCGGGCCGCATATTTCACCTCACGCGCCTGCACCGCGAACTTGTTCCACGGGCAGACGGCCAGACAATCGTCGCAGCCATAAATGCGGTTGCCCATCAGCGCCCGCAATTCCGGGTCCACCGGACCGTGATGCTCGATCGTCAAATAGGAAATGCACCGCCGCGCGTCCAACTGGTTCGGCGCCGGAAAGGCCCCGGTCGGACAGATATCCAGACAAGCCCGGCATGACCCACAAGAGCCGTTTTCAGGTGAATCAGGCTCGATTTCCAGCGTGGTAAAGATCGCGCCCAGAAAGAACCAACTGCCCAGATCACGGGACAACAGATTGGTATGCTTGCCCTGCCAACCCAGCCCCGCCGCCGCCGCCAACGGCTTTTCCATCACCGGTGCCGTATCGACGAAAACCTTGATCTGCTCGTCGGGGGCCTGCTCCAACAACCAGCGCCCCAGCCGCTTTAGCCGCTTTTTCAGAACATCATGGTAATCGCGATTCTGCGCATAGACCGAAATCGCGCCGTGATCGGGCTGATCCAGCACCGCCATCGGGTCATGCGCGGGCGTATAGGGTTCGGCCAACATGATCACTGACCGCGCCTCGGGCCACAGAGCCGCCGGATCGCCGCGCCACGCCATCCGCTCGGCCATCCAGCCCATCTGGCCATGCCGCCCCTGCGCCACAAACCCGGCCAGCCGCGCCGGCAACTCGGGCACCGCATCGGGCCGCGTCACCCGGCATTTGGCAAAGCCTTCCTCAAGCGCCCGCGCGATCAGCCGATCCTTCAGCATCGCCCGCGCCCTTCTTCTTCGTGGAAATATCCTCGGGGGGGAATTCGCCGCAGGCGAAGGGGGGGCAGACAGCCCCCCGGTTCAGAAATCCAGATCGGCATAATGCGCGGGCGGCGGAAAGCCCGGCACCTGATCGGCCAGCAGCCCGCGAAAGGCCGGACGCGATTTGATCTTGGCATACCAGTCCTTCACATTGGCGTTCCGGTTCCAATCGACGTCGGAAATATAGTCCAGACAAGACAAATGCGCAGCCGCCGTAAAATCGGCCAGCGTCATCACGTCCCCGGCCAGCCAGCGCCGCTGATCCAGCAACCAGCCCAGATAGTCCAGATGATACTTGATCTTCTGCGCCCCGGCCTTGACGTTCTTGCTGTCGGGATAGCCCAGCCCCATCATCTTTTTGTTCACCCGTTCATACAGCAATTTCGACGTCACTTCGTCGTGGAACTTGTCGTCGAACCAGAACACCAGCCGCCGCACTTCGAATCGCGCCTCGGGGCTGGTGGGCAGCAGCGGCGGGTTGGGGTGGGTTTCCTCGATATATTCGCAGATCGCCTGGCTTTCCGACATGGTGCGGCCATCCATAC
>NZ_JBFHDW010000223.1:0-4531 GCF_041584535.1 Actibacterium sp.
AAAGGACGGCACCTTTACCAACGCCGAGCGCCGGATCAACATGGTGCGTCAGGTGATGGCGCCCAAGAACGGCATGGCCGACTGGGAGGTCACTCAGGCGCTGGCCAATGCGCTAGGCGCGGGCTGGACCTATACGCATCCGTCTCAGGTGATGGATGAAATAGCTGCCACAACCCCTTCATTCGCAAGGGTGAATTACGAATTGCTTGAGCGCGAGGGTTCCATCCAGTGGCCCTGTAACGACGCCAACCCGCTGGGCACGCCGGTCATGCATATGGATGGTTTCGTGCGCGGCAAGGGCAACTTTGTCGTCACGGAATACGTGCCCACGGACGAACGCACCGGCCCGCGCTTTCCGCTGTTGCTGACCACCGGGCGCATCCTGTCGCAATACAATGTCGGCGCCCAAACCCGCCGCACCGAGAATGTGGTCTGGCACGATCAGGACGTGCTGGAAATCCACCCGCATGACGCCGAACAGCGCGGCGTGCGCGATGGCGATTGGGTGCGACTGACCAGCCGCTCGGGCGAGACGGCCCTGCGCGCGGTGATCACCGAACGGGTGGCGCCGGGGGTGGTCTATACCACCTTCCACCACCCCGACACGCAGGCCAACGTGGTGACCTCGGACTATTCCGACTGGGCGACCAACTGTCCCGAATACAAGGTCACCGCCGTGCAGGTCAGCCCCTCGAACGGCCCGTCGGACTGGCAAGAAGACTATGCCGAACAGGCCGCGAAAGCGCGCCGCATCCTGCCTGCGGCGGAATGAAGGGCGCGGTCGATATCGGCCTGCCCAATGGCGGGCAGCACACGGTGGCCGACGAGGTCGCGGTGGCGCTGTCCTATAATGGCTCGACTCAGGCGGTGATGCTGGCCACGCCCGCCGACCTGTTGGATTTCGCCGCCGGATTTTCCCTGACCGAAGGCATCGTGACCGATCTTGCACAGATCGACCGGATGGAACTGGCCGAGCATCCCAATGGTCTGGAGGTTCAGCTTTGGCTGACTGACCCGGCCGAGGCCCGTCTGGCCGAACGCCGCCGCTTCATGGCCGGGCCAGTGGGCTGTGGCCTGTGCGGGATCGACAGTCTGGAACAGGCGCTGCGCCCCCTGCCCGCCCTGCCCGCCGATCAGACCCGGTTGACGGAAACCCAGATCACCGCTGCGATACCGGCGCTGCGCGCGGCCCAGCCGCTGCATGATCTGACCCACGCGGTCCACGCCGCCGGGTTCCTGCACACTGGCGCCCTTGACCCGGTGCGCGAGGATGTCGGCCGCCACAACGCGCTGGACAAGGTGATCGGTGTGCTTGCCCGGTCCGGCCGGGATGCCGCGGGCGGGGCGCTGGTGATCACCAGCCGGGTATCGGTTGAAATGGTGCAAAAGGCGGTTCTGGCGCGCGCCCCGGTTCTGATCGCCGCTTCGGCCCCGACCGCACGCGCGGTGGCGTTGGCCGAGGCGGCGGGGCTGACGCTGGTCGCTTTGGCGCGCGAGACCGGGTTTCAGATCTTTACTCATCCCCAGCGGATAGACACGAAAGGGGCCAGCGATGTCGCCTGAAAAACTGATCCATATGGCGAACCAGATCGCCACGGCCTTTGCCGCGCTGCCCGCGTCGCAAGCCGCGGCCAACACGGCCGAACATATCAACGATTTCTGGGATCCGCGGATGCGCGCGGCGCTGCTGGCGCATGTCTCGGCCGGGGGGGCGGGCCTGTCCGGGGTGGCGCTTGAGGCGGCGAAATCGGTGCGCCCACCCAAGGCTGCGTAAGCGGCAACGGCGGGATTGAGTATTTTTCCCAAGAAAAAGACTAGTTCAGTTTGAATTCCAGCGGGATGTCAAAGCTGAGTTGTGCGGCGCGCAGGCCTTCGGGCGCGGCGGGGAACCGGCCCGCGCGCCGGACCGAGGCCAGCGCCGCCTGATCCAGCGCCGCATTGCCCGAGCTTTTCCGCACCACCGCCGCCAACAGATCTCCGGTCGCCGCGACCTGCATCCGCACCAGAACCGTGCCGCTTTGCCGTTGGCGGCGGATGGCGGCGGGCACCCGGTGGGCGCGGGCGACGCGGGCCTGAATCTGAGCGCCCCAACTGGCGGTCAGCGCCTGTTGTTGGGCCGCGGCATTGCCGGCGCTGGTGCCGGCGGTGGTGGTCTTTCCGGTGCCTTTGGCACGCAGGGCGACCGGCGGCGCGGCAGGCTGTGGCGGCGGGTTGGGCGCGGCGGCGCCGGGGGCCGTGGGCGGTGGCGGCAGGGTCGGCGCGGAAAGGCTGGTGGGCGGCGTGGGCGGAGGTGCCGCCTGGTCGGGCTGAGGTGCTGTTGGGCCGTCGATATTGGGCTGTGGGGCGCTGTCCCAGTCCTTGACCTGCTCGACCAGATCGCGCGGCAGCGCGGTCAGGGTGATTTCATTCTCGCCACCCATGCCTGCACCGCCGCCCGAGGTGCCGCCTGAGCCGTTCGAGGCCAGCCCGAACGCCGCAAGATGCAGGCCCACCGCCAGCGGCACAAATAGCGCGGCTTCGATCAGGCGCTTCATTTGGCGGCCACGATCAGGGTGATGCGGTCTTGGCCCAGACCGGCGAGACGGGTCATCAACTGGGCCAGATCGCTGCCCGGCAGGGCCGCGTCGGCATAAAGCGGCAGTGGCGTGTCGGCGGCGCGATTGGCAAGGGCATCCAGCGCCGCCCGATCCCGCGCCGTGCCGTAAGCCAGATGGCCCGCAGCATCGACATAAAGCGCCTGTTCAGGGTCCAGCACCGCGCCCTCGGCCCGTGGTGGTGAAACCTCAAGCGGCGCGGGCGGGGTGATCTGCGCGGTCATCAGGAAAAAGATCAGCAGCAGAAAGACAACGTTAATCATTGGCACGATATTCTCGGCCTTGTCGCGTTTGTCTTCGGCTGGGAACTGCATCGCCTAGTCCGCCACCAACAGGCCGGTGAACCCGGCCGCAGACAGCAGGGTCATCGCATCGACCAGCGCCTGCACATCGGCGCCGTCGCGCGGGCGCAGGATGATCGGATCGGCCGGGGTCCGGGTCAGGTCGGCCAGTGCCGGGATCAGGTCGGCGGGGGCGGTTGCAACGCCGTTCAGGCGCAGGCCGTCGGCGGTGACGTCAATCAGGCGGGGCGGGCCTTGCCAGTCGGCCCCGGCGCCAGCGCCGATGTTCAGGGTCAGGCCGGTTTCGGTGCCGAACCGCGCCGCCAGCATGAAGAACACCAGCAACAGGAACACCACGTCGATCATTGGTGTCAGGCTGGGGCGGCGGGGTTTGCGCGGGTTGGCGAAGGAAAACATCAGTGCCCTCCGGTGATGAACAGCCGGGTGGCAAGGTCTTCCATGTCGTGACGGGCGGCATCGACGACGCTTTCGAACCAGCTGAGCGCCATGGCGGCGGGGATTGCGACGCCCATGCCGGCGGCGGTGGTCAAAAGGGCCTCCCAGATGCCACCGGCAAGGGCGGCGGGGTCGGCCTGAGACCCGGCGTTTTGCAGGGTCTGGAAGGCGTCGATCATACCCAGAACCGTGCCGAGAAGGCCCAGAAGCGGGGCAATCGCCGCGATCAGCTCCAGCGCCCGCAGACCGGTGCGGGCCTCGGTCAGCAGGGCGCGGGCGACGCGGGTGACTTCTTCGCGGGCGGCGGGTTCGGGCAGATCGCCCGACAGCGCCGCCAAGGCCTCGCGCACCAGACGGGCACGCATCCCGGCGCGGCCTGCCACGGCGGCGCGGGCATCGGCGCGCTGACCGTCCTGCCACAGAGCAACAGCGCGGCGGGCGCGCGATCCGGCCCATGCGCCCATGGCCGACAGGCGATAGACCTTCCACAGGATCAGCGCCAGCGTGGCCACCGACAGCGCCGCGATCACCCAGATCGCCGGGCCGCCTTTGGTCAGGAATTCGGTCAGGGCGGTCATGCGAAATCTCCCAGATTGGCGGCGGCGCCGGGTTTGCCGCCCTGTATCCTAGCATTTGGCCATGCGGCGGTCATCGCAGCACCTCAAGCGGTTGGAACACCGGCCCATCGGCCGTGTCGGTGTAATGGGCGCGCAGGTGGAACACGTCGCGCAGGTTTGCCTTGGTCAGCACGTCGCGCGGTGCGCCATCGGCCACCACGCGCCCCTGCCCCAGCAGGATCAGCCGGGTGCAATGGCGGGCGGCAAGGCCAAGGTCATGCAGCGATGCAATGACGCTGCGCCCCTGTCCGGCGATGTCACGGAACACCTGCATCGTGGCGATCTGATGCGCCGGGTCCAGGCCCGCGATCGGTTCGTCCGCCAGCACCAGCGGCGCGGCTTGTGCCAAGGTGCGCGCGATCAGCACCCGCGCTTGTTCGCCGCCCGAAAGCTGAGTGGCGCTTCGGTGGCGAAAGCTGTCCAGATCCAGCCAGCCCAGCGCCGCGTCCACCGCTGCGCGGTCCTGATCCGACAGCTTACCGCCTGCGCCCAAATGCGGTGTGCGGCCCAGCGCCACCACGGTCTCGACCGAGACCGGCCACGCGATCTCGCGCAGTTGCGGCAACCATGCAGCGTGGCGGGC
>NZ_JBFHDW010000224.1:0-4523 GCF_041584535.1 Actibacterium sp.
ATTCAGTGCATGCAGGGTCAGGAACACCTGTGGCATTTCTATGAGAACGTGGCTGAAAACCGCGGCAACCACTTCCGCCGCAACTCGGGCGGTCAGGCCGGTGGCAAGCCTGCGAAATATGCCGAAGGGTTCGAGGCGGTCTTCCCCCGCACCGTGGAAGAGCTGGACTGATGACCTATCAACCCGGAACCACTGGAATCGTCGTTCAGAACATCGAACGCGCCGATCAGGACATCATCGACGGTTTGGCCGCCTGTGGCGTGGCCACCGTGCACGAGGCGCAGGGCCGCAAGGGCCTGCTGGCCGATTACCTGCGCCCGATCTATCCGGGCGCGCGGATCGCTGGCTCGGCCGTGACCATTCTGGCGCCGCCCTGCGACAACTGGATGATCCATGTCGCGATCGAACAGCTTCAGGCCGGGGACGTTCTGTTGCTGGGCACGATCACGCCGTCGAATGCCGGTTATTTCGGTGACCTTCTGGCCACCTCGGCCATGGCACGCGGCTGTCGCGGGCTGATCATCGACGCCGGGGTGCGCGATGTGCGCGACCTGACCGAGATGGGCTTTCCGGTCTGGTCCAAGGCCGTGCATGCGCAAGGCACGATCAAAGAGACGCTGGGCTCGGTCAACGTGCCGGTGGTCTGTGCGGATGAGCTGGTCAACCCCGGCGACATCGTGATCGCCGATGATGACGGCGTCTGCGTCGTGCGCCGCGAAGAAGCGGCCGAGGTGCTGGAAAAAGCCCGTGCCCGTGAAGCGAACGAAGGCGAAAAACGCGCGCGCTTTGAGGCGGGCGAGCTGGGGCTCGACATCTACAAGATGCGCGCGCGGCTGGCTGAGATGGGTCTGAAATACGTCTGAGCCGTAAGGCGCGGATTTTGAGAACCGAGCCGGGGGCCAGCCCCCGGACCCCCGGGATATTTACACGAAGAAGAAACAGGAACGCGATCATGTCTGACGGTGTGCGCTGTATGTGGATGCGGGGGGGGACCTCGAAAGGCGGGTATTTCCTGGCCGAGGATCTGCCCGCTGACGTGGCGGCGCGCGATGCGTTCCTGCTGGGGATGATGGGATCGCCCGATCTTCGCCAGATCGACGGGATGGGCGGGGCGGACCCGCTGACGTCGAAAGTGGCGGTGGTGAAAAAGTCGGACCGGGCGGGCGTGGATGTGGATTACCTGTTTTTGCAGGTATTTGTTGACCAGCCGATCGTGACCGACGCGCAGAACTGCGGCAATATTCTGGCCGGTGTCGGCCCCTTTGCCATCGAGCGCGGGCTGGTCGCGGCCTCGGGCGATGTGACGCCGGTGACGATCTATATGGAGAATACCGGGCAGGTTGCCGTGTCGCGGGTGGCAACGCCGGGTGGCAAGGTCAGCTATGCCGGTGACGCGCGGATCGATGGGGTGCCGGGCAGTTCGGCACCAGTGCCGATCGCGTTCAAGGATACTGCCGGGTCGTCCTGCGGGGCGCTGCTGCCGACCGGCAATGCCGTCGATATGGTCGAGGGCGTTGCCGTTACGATGATCGACAACGGCATGCCCTGCGTGGTGATGCGGGCCGCTGATATGGGGATTTCCGGCGAGGAAAGCCCCGAGGAGTTGGAAGCCAATGCCGGTTTGCGCGCCAGGCTGGAGGCGATCCGGCTGGCCTGTGGGCCGATGATGAATCTGGGTGATGTCGCCGCGAAATCGGTGCCGAAGATGACCATGGTCAGTGCGCCCCGCAATGGCGGCGCGATTTCAACCCGGACCTTCATTCCGCATCGCTGTCACAAGACCATCGGCGTCCTGGGCGCGGTCAGCGTGGCCACCGCCTGTCTGCTGGAGGGCTCGCCCGCCTATGATCTGGCCCAGCGCGGCGATGGCGCCGAGCGCAGTCTGGCCATCGAACATCCGACCGGCGAGATGACGGTCGTGGCGACTTTGGACGATACCGGCACGGTTCAATCCGCAGCGATCCTGCGAACCGCGCGCAAATTGATGGATGGAGAGGTTTTCGCATGACTGAAGACGTGCAAGTGATGGATGCCGATTGGCTGGAATTCCACCCAAATCCGAAAAAGCCGGATTTCAAGCTGCCAATGGGCGCGGTGGATGCGCATTGCCATGTCTTCGGTCCGTCGCCGGAATTCCCCTTTGCGCCTGAACGCAAATACACCCCCTGCAACGCTGGCAAGGACAAGCTGTTCGCGCTGCGCGATTATCTGGGCTTCAGCCGCAACGTGATCGTGCAGGCCACCTGTCACGGCAAGGACAACCGCGCGATGATGGATGCCTGCCGCGCGGCGGGCGATCTGGCCCGTGGGATTGCCTCGGTCGGGGCCGATATTACCCGCGACGAGATCGCCGAGATGCATGCCGCTGGTGTGCGCGGCGTCCGGTTCAACTTTGTCAAACGTCTGGTCGATGCCACCCCGAAAGAGGTGTTTCTGACCATCGCCGACAAGATCAAGGAGTTCGGCTGGCATATCGTCGTCTATTTCGAAGCGCAGGATCTGGAGGAACTGATCCCGTTCCTGAAGCAACTGCCGACGATCATCGTGGTTGACCATATGGGCCGCCCCGATGTGTCGAAAGGCGTCGATCACCCCGATTTCCAGCGGTTCATCACCCTGATGGCCGAGAACGAAAATATCTGGTCCAAAGTCACCTGCCCCGAGCGCCTGTCGCTGCAAGGTCCGCCCTATGACGATGTGGTGCCCTTCTGTCAGGCCATTGTCGATCGCTTTCCCGATCGCGTGCTCTGGGGCACCGACTGGCCGCACCCGAACATGAAATCCCACATGCCCGATGACGGGGCTTTGGTGGATTACATTCCGAAAATCGCGCGAACACCCGAACAGCAGCAAAAGCTGCTCGTGGACAACCCTATGCGCCTTTACTGGGCGTAAACGAGAGGAGGAGCCGCTATGGAATTTAGTGAGTTCGACCACCACGCCGACATTCCCGGCACCACGATCTTTGACGGGAAACAGGCGATGAAGGGCTATGCCCTGAACAAGATGTGCTATTCGTTCAATGGCCAGGCGGCTCGCGACGAATACCTCGCCGACCCCGAGGCCTATTATGAAAAATTCGGCCTGAACGAGCAGCAAAAGCAAGCCTGCCGCGACAAGAACGTGCTGGCCATGATCGAGGCCGGCGGCAACATCTACTATCTCGCCAAGTTCGCCGGCATTTTCAAACTGTCGGTTCAGGATGTGGGCGCCCAGCAGACCGGCATGACCACCGAAGAATTCAAACAGAAACTTCTGGACGCGGGGAAACGGTAACATGGCTAAGATTATTGGCGGTATCACCACGTCGCACATTCCGGCAGTGGGCAACGCAATCGCGCAGGGCCTGTTCGAAGACCCGTATTGGAAACCGTTCTTTGACGGCTATCCGCCGGTCCATGAATGGCTGGCCAAGCAAAAACCCGATGTCGTGATCAACATCTATAACGACCACGGCCTTGGGTTCTTTCTGGACAAGATGCCGACGTTCGCCATTGGCGCGGCGTTGGAATACCGGAACGAGGACGAAGGCTGGGGCATCCCGCAGTTGCCGCCGTTCCCCGGTGCGCCGGAACTGAGCTGGCATGTGATCGAAGGCATGGTGGCCGATCATTTCGACATCACCTCGTGTCAGGAACTGGCGGTCGATCACGGCTTTACCGTGCCGATGCAATTGTTCTGGCCGGGCCTGCGCAACAACCCGGACATGCCCAAGGCGATCCCGATTTCGGCGAACACCGTGCAGCACCCGATCCCGACGCTTAGCCGGGCACTGGCCTTTGGCCGGGCGCTGCGCAAGGCGGTCGAAAGTTACCCCGAGGACATCAAGGTTGTGGTGCTGGGCACCGGCGGCCTGTCGCACCAGCTGGACGGCCAGCGTGCCGGTTTCATCAACCGCGAGTTCGATGAATACTGCATGGACAAAATCGTCACCGATCCCGATGCTCTGACCAAGATCTCGCGCATGGAACTGGTTGAAAAGGCCGGTGCGCAAGGCACCGAATTCCTGATGTGGATGATGATGCGCGGCGCATTGGGCGACAAGGTGAACCTGCTGCACAGCAATTATCATATCCCGATCTCGAACACTGGCGCGGGCACGATGCTGTTGGAATGCGTCGATTAAGTCACGGTTTGAGTGAAACAAAACGGGCCGGGGGGAACCCCGGCCTGTCTATTTTCAGGCGCCGCCGGTCTAAGCCGGCGATTGCAGGGCGGACGGCCCGCGCGTCTTGAAATACAGCGTGCCAACCACGATCAGGTTCAGCGCCCCGGCGATGGCCGCAATGGCAAAGGTCAGCTGATAATCCCCGGTGCGATCAAAGAAATACCCGCCCAGATAGCCGCCATTGGCATGGCCGAACCACGCGAACATGGTGACGATCCCCATCGCCGAGGCGCGCCGCGACGGATGGGTCAGCGTCGCGACCGAGACCAGAATCCCGGTCATCACCCCGGCATAGCCAAAGCCATAGATCACCGCGTAAAGGGTAAAGCCCGACAGGCTGTTCATGAAGAAAAAG
>NZ_JBFHDW010000225.1:0-4494 GCF_041584535.1 Actibacterium sp.
AGCGCGCCCATGTCCAGCGAATAGATGGTCGAATTCGCCAGAACCTCGGGGGTTTCGCCGTTGACGATCTTGCGGGCCAGACCTTCGGCGATGGCGGTCTTGCCAACGCCCGGATCACCGACCAGCAGCGGGTTGTTCTTGCGGCGGCGGCACAGCACCTGCACGCAACGCTCGACTTCCGAGTCGCGCCCGATCAGCGGATCGACCTCGCCCTTGCGGGACTTGGCGTTCAGATCGACGCAATATTTGGCCAGCGCCGATTCCTTGCCATCGCCTTCGTCCTTGGCGCCCTGGGCCTGAGTATTTTCCTCAAACTCGGGGGCGCCGGTGACAGGGCGGTTTTCACCAAAGGACGGGTCTTTGGCGACGCCATGCGCAATGAAATTCACCGCGTCATAGCGGGTCATGTCCTGTTCCTGCAGGAAGTAGGCGGCGTTCGATTCACGTTCGGCAAAGATCGCCACCAGCACGTTGGCGCCGGTCACTTCGGTCCGGCCCGAGCTTTGGACATGGATCGCGGCACGCTGGATCACCCGCTGGAACGCAGCGGTCGGCACAGCCTCGGAGCCTTCGATCTCGGTCACGAGAGTCGACAGTTCCTCGTCGATGAATTCGACAAGGGTCGCGCGCAGCTCGTCCAGATTGACCGAACAGGCGCGCATCACCTTGGCGGCGTCGGGTTCGTCAATCAGGGCCAGCAGTAAATGTTCAAGCGTGGCCAGCTCATGGCGGCGGGCATTGGCCAGCGCCAGGGCGGCATGGATGGACTGCTCTAGGGTCGTCGAAAACGAAGGCACGTTTGGTGCTCCTTTCCTGTCGGCGGAGGCGGGCGTTGCCGCGGGCCTCACTGTTGCCTCATAGAATTAAGGTTCGGTTTTTATCGCCGCGCTTCAAGGCCTTTCTGATCAAAATTGCGCAACTGTGATGCAACGACCCAATTATTAGGCGGAAATGCCACGATCACGGCCGCGAAGGACGATCAGAAGTTGTCTTTGCGTTTACGGATTTCAGCGAAGACTTCCGCGTCGGAGGAGCCTTGCAAACCAAGCCCGGCTTTGACCTGCGGAAGGGACGCACGCAGGAACGGGTTGGTTGCCAGCTCCTCCGACAGAACGGAGGGAACAGTAGGCTGCCCCTTGGCGCGTGCCGCAGCAACAGCCTCTGAGCGTGAGATAAGATCGGAATTTCCCGGTTCAATAGTCAAAGCGAATTTTGCGTTCGACTGGGTGTATTCATGGCCCGAACAGACGATCGTATCGGCGGGCAGGGCGGCCAGTTTCGACAGGCTGGCCCACATGGTTTCGGCGTCGCCCTCGAACAGGCGGCCACATCCCAGCGCCATCAGGCTGTCGGCGGTAAAGGCGGCGCCGGTGTCGCCGAAATAAAAGGCGATATGGCCCAGCGTGTGGCCATGCACCTCGATCACCCGCACGGATTCGCCGCAAACCGTCAACGGATCGCCTTCGGACACCTGCACATCCAGCGCCGGCAGCCGGTGCGCGTCGGCCTTGGCGCCGATCACCCGCGCCCCGGAATCGGCCCGCAGCGCGTCGACAGCGCCGATATGGTCGTGGTGGTGATGGGTGATCAGGATGTCGGTCAGGGTCCAGCCCCGTTGGGTAAGGGCGGCGCGGATCGGAGCTTCTTCCGGCGCATCGACAAGCGCAGTCTGCCCGGTTGCCGCATTATGCAGCAGATAGGCGTAATTGTCGGCAAGGCAGGGGACGGTCACGATCTCAAGGGGCATGGCATTCTTCTTCCGCATGGCTAAACTGGTCCCAACTGTTGCCGATCCATAGGCGGGCCGCAATGCACCTGGACGTTTTGGACCTCAGGAATTTCTATTACCGGACCAATCTTGGCCGCGTGGCGCAGCGTGCGATCCGCGCGCAGGTTCTGCAGATCTGGCCCGAGGCCAAGGGGCAAAGCGTCGCCGGGTTCGGCTTTGCCGTGCCGCTGCTGCGCCCCTATCTGGCCGAGGCCCGCCGGGTCATCGGGCTGATGCCGGGGCAGCAGGGGGTGATGCCGTGGCCTGCCGGGATGCCGAACGTGTCGGTCCTGTGCGAGGAAAGCAACTGGCCGCTGCCGACCGGGATGATCGACCGGCTGATTCTGATGCACGGGTTGGAAACCAGCGAACACCCGTCGGCGGTTCTGGAAGAGGCGTCGCGCGTGCTTGGCCCCGGCGGCCGGGCGCTGTTCGTGGTGCCGAACCGGTCAGGCCTGTGGGCGCGCGGGGACGGCACGCCGTTCGGGTTTGGCCGACCCTATTCACTGGGCCAGCTCGAATCGCAACTCAAGCATCACGGCTTTCAACCCGAAGCCCACAGCACCGCGCTGTATGCGCCGCCCAGCCACAAGCGGTTCTGGCTCAAGACCTCGGCGATGGCGGAAAAGGTCGGACGACGCATCAGCGGCTTCTATGCGGGCGGTGTTTTGATGGTCGAAGTCTCGAAACGGGTGCACCGTCCGGCGGGTCCGGGACTGACCGAAGCAGTGCGTCGGCCGCTGAAAGTGCTTGAGGGTCTGCCGCAGCCCGCGACCGGTCGAAGCTTAAAAACGAATCTCAGATAGTCGTTTTTACGCGTAATTCAGTCACAATCCTGTATCATTGCGGATGTGATCACAATGTTAGCGCCAAATCAGGCATTTGCGTTCACAGAATGGTGTTCTTGAAGGTTGCTAGGTGGCTGTGCCTCTGCTACACCCACGCCGATTTCGGGAGCGCGCCCAGCCGGGCGCGAGGCTTGAGCCGCCCCCCCCGTCGCACCCGCGGCATCAAGGGGGGGCTACAGACATCGGAAGGGTGGACGTGTCCGAACCAGCTTCGATCTCAGGTGGCATCGCTGCACGCTATGCCAAGGCCATTTTCGACCTGGCCAAAGAAGATAATCAACTACCCGCGCTTGAGGGCGATCTTGACGCATTGGAGGCCGCAATGGCCGACAGCGCCGATTTCAACGCCCTGATCTCATCGCCGATTTATTCGCGCGATGCGCAGGCCAAAGCAGTCTCTGCGATTGCGGCAAAGATGGGCCTGTCGGTCCTGATGGCCAATTCGCTGGGTCTGATGGCTGACAAGCGCCGCCTGTTCGTGCTGCCGCAACTTGCGGCAACACTGCGCGGGCTGATCGCCGACGAAAAAGGCGAAGTAACGGCCGAAGTCACCGCCGCTCAGGCGTTGACTGCAGACCAGCAAAACAAACTTGCTGCCACGCTGAAGACCAGCGTCGGCAAGGATGTAAAGATCAGCATGGCTGTCGATGAATCCCTCATCGGCGGTCTTATTGTCAAAGTGGGCTCGAAGATGATCGACACGTCGATCCGCTCCAAGCTCGCCGCACTTCAGAACACCATGAAAGAGGTCGGATAAATGGGTATCCAAGCAGCTGAGATTTCTGCGATCCTCAAGGAGCAGATTAAGAACTTCGGTCAAGAAGCCGAAGTCGCCGAAGTGGGCCGCGTGCTCTCGGTCGGCGACGGTATTGCGCGGGTCCACGGCCTCGACAATATCCAGGCAGGTGAAATGGTCGAATTCCCCGGTGGTATCCGCGGGATGGCCCTGAACCTCGAAGTCGACAACGTTGGTGTTGTTATCTTCGGCTCCGACCGGGACATCAAAGAAGGCGACCAGGTCAAGCGCACCAAGTCGATCGTGGACGTTCCCGCCGGCGAGGCCCTGCTGGGTCGCGTTGTTGACGGTCTGGGTAACCCGATCGACGGCAAAGGTCCGATCGCATCCACCGAGCGCCGCGTTGCAGACAGCAAAGCCCCGGGCATCATCCCGCGTAAATCGGTTCACGAACCGATGGCAACCGGCCTGAAATCGGTTGACGCCATGATCCCGATCGGCCGCGGCCAGCGCGAACTGATCATTGGTGACCGTCAGACCGGCAAAACCGCCGTGGCTCTGGACACCATTCTGAACCAGAAGTCGTATAACGACGCTGCTGGCGACGACGAAAGCAAGAAACTGTACTGCATCTACGTTGCAGTCGGTCAAAAGCGTTCGACCGTTGCTCAGCTGGTGAAGAAACTGGAAGAATCCGGTGCGATCGACTATACGATCGTTGTGGCCGCTACCGCGTCCGACCCGGCCCCGATGCAGTTCCTGGCCCCCTATTCGGCCACTGCAATGGCTGAATACTTCCGCGACAACGGCCGTCACGCCCTGATCATCTATGATGACTTGTCGAAACAGGCTGTTGCGTATCGCCAGATGTCGCTGCTGCTGCGCCGCCCGCCGGGCCGTGAAGCTTATCCGGGTGACGTTTTCTATCTGCACTCTCGCCTGCTGGAACGTTCGTCGAAACTGAACGAAGACAACGGCTCGGGCTCGCTGACGGCTCTGCCGGTCATCGAAACCCAGGGCGGCGACGTGTCGGCCTTTATTCCGACCAACGTGATCTCGATCACCGACGGCCAGATCTTCCTGGAAACGGAACTGTTCTACCAAGGCATCCGTCCTGCTGTGAACACCGGTCTGTCGGTGTC
>NZ_JBFHDW010000226.1:0-4457 GCF_041584535.1 Actibacterium sp.
GATCAACCGTGCGCTGCTGACCCTGCGGGAAAACGGCACGTATGACCGGCTGTATCGCAAATATTTCGGCTCACAGAACTAGGTCGTCGGGATCGGCGGTTTCCTCGCCATCGAAGAACGGCGTGAACTGCGCCACCACGACCGAGTTTTCCTGAAGCGCGCGTTCCATCAGCTCCAGCTCTTCGGCGGTGATCTCGTGCCCCTGTTCGCGGCGATCGTCGGCGGTGCCATAGCCGGTGACCTCAAGCGGGGCCAGATCGGCCTGCTTCAACAAGGCCACGGTTTCGCGCACTGCTTCGGCCTCGTCCACGCCGCTGGCATAGCACATCAGCCCGGCCCCGGTGGCGCCATCGGGCAGACCGTCATCGGTCTTGCGGCCGACCTGAACCAACAGGGTAAAGACCTGCTGAGGCTTTTTCGTCTTTTCCGGCTTGTCGCTCATTTTATCCTCGTATCACCGGCGAAATAATCCCGGATTTGTCGTCCAGCAGTCTGGCCACCGATCCAACCGGGATCGGGCCAAAGTCGGGCGTGGCGCCCTGCATGAAATGTCCGCCTGTCGCATCCTGAATCCGGGTCAGCATCCGGATCGCGGCGTCGCGTTCAGGGCCGATGGGCAGGTGGCGCAGGCTTTTGGTGAAATATTGACCCTGAGTCAGGATCTTGTCGCGTTTGCGCGGCAGCGGCGTGGCGTCAAAGATTTCAGCCAGCGGCTGGTAATTCGGGAACATCCGGCGCGGGTCCAGCCCGGCCGAAACCATGCACAACTGCGTGCGACGGCATTTTTCACATGTCCCGCAATTGCCGCCTGTCGCGGTGTCTTTCCAACACACCGACATGTGGTCAAAGACCTGCGGCAGCATCTCGTCGAGGAATTTCAACTTGTCCACCCGCGTCGCGTTCGACCCGACATGGCTCAGCGGAAACTGATCCGTCGATAATGTTTCGATAAAACCGGGGTAATTGGCGCTGGAGGTGCTGGTCAGGTCAATCCAAAAGGTCGAATCCGACGAGAATACCCCGTGTTTCAACCCGCCCCCGGCATAATGCAGGCACGCGGCCAGAACCATCGGGTGCAGGTAGGTCCAATTTATGCCCAGGCTGCGGATGTCAGTCTCAAGCACATGCAGGCGCAGGCCGATCAGATCGGCGATGGCCTGCACCCGGCGGCGCAGATCGACAAAGCCGGCCTGCCCGGCATCGGAATAATCGGCACCGGCGATCAGCAGCGCATCGGTGATCCCAAGCTGATGCTTGGCGATCAGCGCGCCATAGGTGGAATCGATCCCGCCGCTCAGCGCGATGATCCCGCCGCTTTCCGCGCGCGGCCGGGGCGCGGCGACCTGAGAAAACTCGAACGCCGTCGAGCGCAGGTGCTTTTTCCGCCACGCATCCCAGACGAACAGGTTTTCGCGGACGCGGGTCTGAACCTCGGTCGAGATCGGATAAGGGAAGCGAAAGCCGATCCCCTTGGCCAACCCGACCGCGATCAGGGCGTAAACCGCGAAATCATAGGTTTGACCGCGTTCCTGCCCACGGTCAGGCCCATCAAGAACGAACTTTCCCCGACCGAAATCGACGATGCATTTCGGCCCTTCGAATGTAATCCCGACGTCATACATCTTAGGGCTGCGGCGCCGCGACCGGCCAAGGGGAAAGCCCAGAACCATCCCGGATCAGTCGCGCAGCAGGTCGTTGATACCGGTCTTGCTGCGGGTCTTGGCATCGACGCGCTTGACGATAACCGCGCAATACAGGCTGACACCGCCGGTCGACGGCATGGACCCGGCGACGACCACCGAATAAGGCGGCACTTCGCCATACATGACTTCGCCAGTGGCGCGGTCGACGATCTTGGTCGACTGGCCGATGAACACGCCCATGCCCAGAACCGCGCCTTCGCGGACGATCACGCCTTCGACGACCTCAGAGCGGGCGCCGATAAAGCAGTTGTCTTCGATGATGGTCGGCCCGGCCTGCATCGGCTCAAGCACGCCGCCAATGCCGACGCCGCCCGACAGGTGCACACCTTTGCCGATCTGGGCACAGCTGCCGACGGTGGCCCAGGTGTCGACCATGGTGCCTTCGCCCACATAGGCGCCAAGGTTCACGAACGACGGCATCAGCACCACGCCCGGCGCGATATAGGCCGATTTGCGCACGATACAGTTGGGAACGGCGCGGAACCCGGCAGTTTTCCACTGATCGGCGCCCCAGCCTTTGAACTTGCTGTCGACCTTGTCCCACCAGCCGCTGCCTTGCGGGCCGCCGCTTTGTTCTTCCATGTCCTTCAGGCGAAAGCCCAGCAGCACGGCCTTCTTGGCCCACTGGTTCACATGCCAGTCGCCGTTCGCCTGTTTCTCGGCCACCCGCAGGCTGCCGCTGTCCAGCGCGTTCAGCGTGTGTTCGATCGCATCGCGGGCTTCACCGGTGGTGGCGGGGGTGATTGTGTCGCGCGCGTCCCATGCGGATTCGATTGCGGCTTCTAGCTGGGCGTTGGACAAGGGAGATCCTCCAAAACGTGACTGGTTTCATTGGGGTAGAGCCTATAGACCCAGAACAGGACCGGCGCAATGCAAGGGAGGCAGGCATGAAAGACGATCACACGCGCGTATTCCCCAACGCGCACCACGATATCGTAACGGCGCGTGGCATTCCAGATTCGCCTCAGACCCGGTCAAAGGCCTATAAACTGGCCTTTGCCGATGACGCGTTCCTGTGCCGGGACGAGCTGCGCCCGGTGCGGTTGCAGCTTGAACTGATGAAGCCCGAGATCATGCTGACCGAGGCCGGGATCGACAGCACGATCGTGCTGTTCGGCGGCGCGCGTATTCCTGAACCGGCGCTGAAAGACACCGCCCCGACCGAAAAGCTGGCCGAGCTGTCAAAATACTATGACGAGGCCCGCGAATTCGCCCGGCTGATGACGCTCAAAAGCCTTGCAGGCGGTGGCCGCGATGACGTGATCATCACCGGCGGTGGCCCCGGCGTGATGGAGGCGGGCAACCGCGGCGCGGCGGATGCGGGCGGGCGGTCGATTGGCCTGAACATCGTTCTGCCGCACGAGCAAAGCCCCAACAGTTTTGTCACCCCGGACCTGTGCTTCAACTTCCACTATTTCGGGATTCGCAAGATGCATTTCCTGATGCGGGCCCGCGTGGTCGCGGTGTTCCCCGGCGGCTTTGGCACGCTGGACGAGATGTTCGAAAGCCTGACCCTGATCCAGACCAAGCGCATGAAGCCGATCCCGTTCCTGCTGTTTGGCCGGGCGTTCTGGGAAGAGATCATCAATTGGAAGGCTCTGGCCCGCGCCGGCACGATTTCCGAGCACGATCTGGAGCTGTTCCATTTCGTCGAAACCGCAGACGAGGCGATTCAGGTCATCGACGCCTGGCGCGCGGACAATCACGTTACCAGTCGTCCAGCTCATCCATGATGTCGTCGAAATCGCGGGCGATCTTATCGCGATAGCGTTTTTCGCGGGTCTCGGTCTCGGATTTATAGCGGGTGCGCAGGCGCCCCATGCCGCCGGGATTCTCGCGGATGCGATCTGTTAGTTTTCGGTCGAACTCGTCAGTGAAATCCTTTGGCGTGCCCGTGCCCGGCGTCAGCGTCATCCCGACCGAGATATCCCTTGGCGGGATCAGGATCATCGGTTTCGGCGCGCAAAACCCGACGACGATCGCCGCGAAACGCACGGCGGCGGGATAGGACAGCAGATAGCGGTCCTGCTGCGGCCCGTGGGTCGGGGTCAGGAACATGTCTTTGTAATCGGCCCAAGCGACCACCCGCACCGAATAGGTGGACATGAACATGTCATCCAGCCGCTGCCACGGAATGCGCACCATCAGCGGCGGGAAATTCTGCAACAGCATGGCGTTCAGCGCCGGGATGTCGGCGGCGCCGGAGGCGGCCAGAAAACGCCGGAACAGCGCCTGCGTGGCGGTTTGATCCTCGCGCCCGGCGGCGGTCAGCACTGTCAGGGTCAGGTTGGGCTCGGTCACGAAATAGGTCGGCTTTACCGGGTTGCCCTTGGGCGCCAGCCGACAATCCCAGAAATAGACCGCGCGCGGCAGCCGTCCGATCAGGCCGGGGTGGCCGACCCGGTATTGGTGAAAATCGTTGGTTCCGTATGCGTCCGAGGTTTCGACCTCGAGATTTCCCAGCTTGAACTTCATCGCCTCCTCCGCGTTTACCCCAGTTTTAGCACAACTGGCGGCATTGGCGCAGGGATCAGTTCAGTCCGGCTTCCTTCGCCACTTCGGCCCGGCTTTTGCGGGCGCGTTCGGTCGCCGATTTCAACTGACCGCAAGCGGCCATGATGTCTTCGCCGCGCGGGGTGCGGATCGGGCTGGCATAACCGGCCTTGTAGACGATATCGGCAAAGGCTTCGATCCGGTCCCAGTCGCTGCGCTGATACGGCGCATCGGGCCATTCGTTGAACGGGATCAGGTTGA
>NZ_JBFHDW010000227.1:0-4446 GCF_041584535.1 Actibacterium sp.
GCCCAGCCCAGCACCCGCTGACGGATCTCAAGATCGGCGGGCTTGGGGTGGTTCTGTTTGGTCCATGGCAAGGTAATGACCAGCGCCGCGCGCCAGGTCCACGCGCTGATCGACATCCAAAGACTGACGCCATTCCTTGGTCAGGTCGTTGATTTCGGGGTTGGGCACGCCCAGATAGACCCGCGCCGCCTTGTGATAGGCCTTGGCCCCATCAGCGCGGCCGGGCACGGCCAGCGCATGCAGCGCTTCTAGCGCCTGATCGGCGGTCATGCTGTGCCGTCCGGAATGCCGGTCGGCGCGCCATCCAGCGTGATGCGGTTCTTTTCGTCCCAATAGGCACGCACGCCGTCATCGCCTTTTTTCTCGGCCCAGATTTTCAGCGTGTCGCGCTCATCCGCATAATCGAAGAACGGCACGGCATAGCCGCACGAGGTCTGCACCATCTCGACCGTGACATCATAGATCTGACGTGCGCCGGGGATCGGCGGGAAATGCGCTGCCAGTTCGGCGAATTCGGCGTCGTCCACATGCACAGCGCGCGCGGTGCCATAGACCCGCAGGATCAGCGGCTGGGTGGTGAACGAACACCACATCAGCGTAATGCGGTTGGCTTGCAACAAATGCCCGGCGGTCTCGTTTCCGCTGCCGGTCAGGTTCAGCCACAGGATGCGGTTCGGTCCCAGAACCCGCAGGCTGTCCATGCCCTTGGGCGAGACATTGACCCGGCCCGTCGGCGCGGCGGTGCCGGTGAAATAGATATGCTGTTTCTCGATGAAGTCGATGTGGCGGTCTTCAAGCGTGTCGAATTGTTTGGCCATGGGTCACTCCACCGTTACGGATTTTGCCAGATTGCGCGGCTGATCGACATCGGTGCCTTTGGCGACAGCGGTGTGATAGGCCAGCATCTGCGCGGGCAAGGCATACAGAACCGGCGCGAACAGGTCCGGGACGTCGGGCAGGCGCAGCACGTGCCAGACGCCTTCGCTTGCGGCCTCGGCGCCCTTGGCATCGGTGATCAACAGCACCTGACCGCCACGGGCAAGGACCTCTTGCATGTTGGACACGGTCTTGTCGAACAAGCGGTCATGCGGGGCCAGGACGATCACCGGCACATGTTCATCGACCAGCGCGATCGGCCCGTGTTTCAGTTCGCCTGACGCATAACCTTCGGCATGTATATAGCTGATTTCTTTAAGTTTAAGCGCGCCTTCCAATGCCAGAGGGAACATCGCCCCACGGCCTAGGAACAGCACGTCGCGGGCCTCAGACAGCTTGCGCGACAGGTTGTGGATCTCATCCTCCAGCGCCAGCGCATGGTTCATCAGCCCCGGCAGGCCGCGCAGATCGGTCAGGTGACCGGCGCAGGTCGCCGCATCCATCCGGCCGGTATCCATCGCGCCGCGCAGCGCCAGCAGCGCCAGCACCGTCAACTGACAGGTAAAGGCCTTGGTCGAGGCAACGCCGATTTCGACCCCGGCATGGATCGGCAACGAGATGTCGCTTTCGCGCGCGATCGAGCTTTCAGCGACATTAACGATCGACAGGATCGCGTCGGCCTTGCCAGCGCAGAACCGCAGCGCCGCCAGCGTGTCGGCGGTCTCGCCCGATTGGCTGACGAACAGCGCCAGCGTGCGGGCCGGGATCGGCGGCTCGCGATAGCGGAATTCCGAGGCCACATCGACATCGACCGGGATACCGGCCAGTTGCTCGAACCAGTATTTGGCGGTCAGGCAGGCCAGATAAGCGGTGCCGCAGGCGACCATGGTGATGCGGTCGAAGCGGCTGAAATCCAGCCCCTCGGGCAATTGGATGGTGTTGTCGGACCCGACGTAATGCTGGATCGCGTCGGCCAGAACCGCCGGTTGCTCGGCGATTTCCTTGGCCATGAAATGCTTGTGCCCGGCCTTTTCGACCCGGGATTCGCTGGCCTGAATGCGGCGGATTTCGCGGTTGGCGGGGCGGCCCTGCGCGTCAAAGATCGCGGCCCCGGCGCGGGTGATTTCGGCGCGGTCGCCCTCGTCCAGATAGGTGATGCGGTCGGTCAGCGGCGCCAGCGCAATCGCGTCCGAGCCGACATACATCTCGCCCTCGCCCCAGCCGATCGCCAGCGGGCTGCCCTTGCGGGCGGCGATGATCAGATCGTCCTCGCCATCGAACAGGAAACACAGGGCAAAAGCGCCCTCAAGCCGGGTCAGGGTCTTGGCGGCGGCATCGCGCGGCGGCAGGCCCTGTTCCAGATAATGCCGCGTCAGCAGGGCGACGGTTTCCGTATCGGTGTCGGTTTCATGTGCCAGACCGCAAGCGGCCAGCTCGGCACGCAATTCGCGGAAATTCTCGATAATGCCGTTATGCACCACCGCCACCGGACCCGAGCGATGCGGATGCGCATTGCCGACACTGGGCACCCCATGCGTGGCCCAGCGGGTATGGCCGATGCCGGATTTCCCGGCCAGGGGATCATGCACCAGCAGATCGCCCAGATTGACCAGCTTGCCCACGGCGCGGCGACGGCCCAGAACGCCGTTATTCACGGTGGCGATCCCGGCACTGTCATAGCCGCGATATTCCAGCCGCTTCAGCGCCTCGACCAGAATAGGCGCGACCTCGTGATCGCCCAGAACGCCAACAATGCCACACATGATTTACTCAGCCTTTTGCTGCTTACGCGCTTTCTCTGCCCGCAGCTTATCAAATAATTTCCGCGCCAGCCCCGGTTTATTAACCTGCTTGGCCCGGGCAATGGCAATCGCGCCATCCGGCACATCGCCGGTGATGACCGAGCCCGACGCGGTCATCGCTTCGTCCCCGACCCGGACCGGCGCCACCAGCATGGTGTTCGAGCCGATAAACGCCCGCGCTCCGATCTCGGTGTGATGCTTGAACACGCCGTCATAATTGCAAGTGATGGTGCCCGCGCCGATATTCGTCGCCTCGCCAACCGAGGCATCGCCGATATAGCTCAGGTGATTGACCTTGGCGCCAGCGTCCAGCGTGGCGTTCTTGATCTCGACGAAATTGCCGACATGCACGTCTTCGGCCAGCTCGGCACCGGGGCGCAGACGGGCATAGGGGCCAACCGTGGCACCGCGCGACACATGGCACCCCTCCAGATGCGAGAACGCCCGGATGCGCGCGCCGGTTTCAACCGTGACACCGGGGGCGAAGATCACGTTCGGCTCAACCACCGCATCACGGCCGATATAGCTGTCATAGCTGAAAAACACGGTCTCGGGCGCGATCAGGGTGACGCCATTCTCCAGCGCCTCGGCGCGCTTGGCCTGCTGGAACACCGCCTCGGCCCGGGCCAGTTCGGTGCGGGTGTTGATGCCCATGGTCTCGGCCTCGTCACAGGTGACGGCGGTGGCGCTGAGGCCGCGCGCATTGGCGATGGCGATGATGTCGGTCAGGTAATATTCGCCCGCCGCATTGTCATTGCTGACTGCGTCGATCAGGTCGAAAAGGGTTTCCGCGTCGGCGCAGATCACGCCAGAGTTACAAATACTTATCGCACGTTCCTCATGCGACGCGTCCTTGTATTCGACGATCCGTTCCAGACGGTCACCGGCCATGACCAGCCGACCATAGCGACCGGGATCAGCGGCCTGAAACCCCAGAACCACCACCGCGTGATTGGCGCGGGCGGCCTGCATCGCTTCCAGCGTTTCGGGGCGGATGAACGGCGTGTCGCCATAGAGAACCACCGCATCGCCGCTGAACCCCGCCAGTGCCGTGCGCGCCTGTGCGACCGCATGGGCGGTGCCCAGTTGCTCGGATTGCTCGGCGATGATCAGATCGGGGTCAAAATCAGCAGCGGCCTTTGCCGTGGCCTCGGCCCCGTGGCCCACCACCAGAACCGAGCGTTCCGGCGTCAACGCGCCCCCCGCCAGCAGCGCATGCACGAATAACGGCGCCCCGCCCAAAGGATGCAAGACCTTCGGCAGGTCGGAATTCATGCGCGTGCCTTGACCCGCGGCCAGAACGATCAGTGCTGTCGGCATGACTGCGGCCCCTTTTCATCTGTTGCTGCACCTTTTATCGGGGTTATTGCAGTTCGCAAGGGTGATGCGGATCAAAAGGCGTTACGCCAGATTTCAGGTTTTGGGCAGATTCACGCCAAGAGGACAAAATGCGCACGGTGATTTTCGATCTAGACGGCACGCTGGCCGATACCAGCGGCGACCTGATCGCGGCAGCGAATGCCTGTTTCATTGGGCTGGGGCTGGGGCAGCCTCTGGACCCGGTGCGCGATCAGGCCACGGCGTTTCGTGGCGGCCATGCCATGCTGCGGCTTGGGTTCGAACGGGTGCAGCCCGAGTTTCAGGACGCTGATATTGAGCGTCAGTTCCCGGTGCTTCTGTCGGCCTATGACACCCATATCGACCGCTACACCACGCTGTATCCGGGGGCCATTCAGGCGGTTGACCGACTGCGCGCCGAAAAGATCGC